>CAIVTL010000092.1 GCA_903908785.1 Caldifarciminota bacterium
ACTTGAACAGGCTGAACTTTACCTTTACGTACTTGTCCGGATGGGCTTTGATGTCGGCAATCACGACTGAATCCTTCAACGTCAGCGAACTCAGCCCGTAGCCTGACAAAGCCGCAGCCGCCCGGATCTCACGGGGCGGCTGCAGTCGGCACGTGGCCGGTCCGGCTTCTTCTCACACGACCACGTAACCGCCGCGCCGATGCCCTTGCTTGACTCTTGGCCAGTTCGACATATCTTCAGACACACCGAAGACACGCTCGACCATGACTGACTTCAAGCAACTCAACAAGAGCCCAATCTGGATGTGGGCAGCGGGGGCAGTCGCGGTGACCGCGCTTGTGGCAATCGTGCTGGGCGCCATCCTTCCGCAATTGGTGACACGTCAAGCCTCGCGCTTACCGAGGAGCGCGGGTTGGAACCAACCGGCCACTCCTGCCGGCTGGCGTATGGTTCAGGGTGGAACCGGACCTTGGGGCCAAGGCCCGGACCGCGGCAATGCCAACAACTACCTCTGCCTGGGATGGAGTTCCCGCGTCGAATCATGGGACACGCTGTTCAGTGCAGTCTTCTGCCCGACCGACACTTGCGGGTCGACGTTGAGCGTCAGAACGCTACTGCGCTTCGGCAGGCGCGGGCCGGGCAAGGCCCGAGGGGCCCGATGCGAGATTATCGCGTCTGTCTATGGAGAAGACCGCTGGGTCGTGATTCGGGACTACGGCAGACAAGACTTCAACGGCATTGACGAGATACCACTGCCATCATCCTTCCGACACGCGAACCGCATACAGTTCGCGTGGGTTTCTCACGTGTATGATACCGCTGACCTTCGATACTGGTGCCTCGATGAGGTTTGTCTGCGCCAGCAACTGTACGGCCATGTTGACTTGGCGGTTGCCCAGGCGCTAAACCCGCGACCCCGCGACGTGATACCGCCATCTCCCACATGCTCGACAACGGTCATGGTTGTGAACCTGGGGTGCAGCAATGAGTCGGCCACGGTCTGGGTCCTGCTCGACAGCAATGAAGTCGGCGTGCGGCGCCTCGAGATCCCTTTCGGCGGCCACATCCCCGTCAAGTTCGAGGTTGGCGGGGAGACTGACAACGCTGACCTATTGGTCGAGCATCGCCGCGACTATTCACCGTACCGGAGCAGCGCGGACGTACGTCTTGGACCCGGCCCGCACACCCTGACGTTCGTGGTAGAGGCGAGGTTCGATGACAGGCACGGTAACGACACACTCAGGATTCCATTCACGGTCGCCGGCGAGTTCTGGCAGCGATTGCGGGGCGAATACCCAGCGCCTAGAAGAACAATGCAGGAAGGCTTCGCGGTTGCGGGCGACAATCGCGGCAGCGTATACGTCAGGAACCCCGGAGAAAGCGGCATTGCAGGCAAGTCATTCATGATTCTATTCATGACCCTGAAGCTGCCTGACGGCCAGTGGACCGGTCTGGCCGGCTTCGAGCCGTACCTGCAGGCCACGCCGTCAGAGCGCCCCACACTGGGCGGCGCGTGCGTGGTTAAGGACTCACTCTTCTTCTGCCAACTGAACGACTCCGGACCGCTGATGAAGTACGACATCGTCACCGACCTTTGGGGTGTTACGAGCTACCCGACGATTCCCGCGCGGCGGCTTGGAACCAGGACGGACCTCGCCGGCGGCATCTGCTGGGACGATGCTGACGACCTGTATGTGTTGGGCCACACCGGTTTCTATCGCTACTCAATCAGCCTGGACACTTGGAGCATCCTGTCCTGGCGCCCCGGCTCGGGTAGCACGCTCGGGCCTGGCGACACGTGCGGCAGCGCAGGGGACCTCGCGTTCCTTGATGGCTGTCTCTACACGTTAACAGTGGACCGGTCCCTCATATGCTACGACATCCGCGCCGATGCATGGTGTCTGCCGGCAGGCCCCCCCGGCAAGGGACGAACCCACGTGTGCCGACTTGCTGCCGACCCGGACGACAGGAGAATCTACGTTCTCACCGACTGCGGTTCGACTGGAAGGTCCCAGTTCCTGGCATATAGTCCAGACTCGGACTCGTGGATTCTCGACCTTCCTCAACCCGAGTGGATATCACAGGGGTACGTACTGACGCCGGGCAGCGTAATCGCACGCGCGGGCAGATACCTGGTCGCGGCAAGAGCCAGAGACAGTCAGTTCTACGTGTTCAATCTGCCCATGCTCGAAGACAGACGCAACTTCGGTCCGATTCGCCGCTAGTGCTCCGCGCGTCCGCGGCACCGACCTGGTCCCATACGTACCCGACCCATGGTTGCCTCCTGTGACCGTAGGCAAGTTGCGGGCCGGCAGATGTCAGCCGGCTATTTGAACAAGCTGAACTTTACCTTTACGTATTTGTCCGGGTGGGCCTTGATATCGACAATCAGGCCTTTGAGTTCGGTGTTGGTCTGCCTGACTTCGTCGTAGAGTTCGCCCGAGCGCACGAGTTTGCCCGCGGTGGAGTTGGTGTCGATAATCTGGATAAAGGTGTCGAGCCGGACCGCCAGCCGGCTTAAGTTGCCGGCCGTGCCCGAGAAGTCGCGTCGGACGCTGTCGAGTGCGGTCTTAATCGTGCCGACGAGTTCGCCGGCCGATTTGCTCAGTTGCCCGCTGAGCTCGGTCGGGTTGAGCTCGGTCAGCAGGCGGTCAAGTTTAAGAAAGGTCGTCTCAAGTTCGAGTGATTCGTTGATACCCTGGAAGACGTGGTCCGGCGCGGCCGGCGCTGAGTCGCCGGGCGTGACCATCAGGTAGCGGTCACCGCCGAGGTAGCTGATGGAGCGGACCGCGAAGCGCGTGTCCGTGGTCGGCTGGAACCCCCGGGCAACCGCGACTTTAACCTCGACGTGGTCTCCTACGAGTTCAATCTTGACTACCTTCCCCTGCTCGATGCCGAGGACCTGTACCGGGTCGCCGAGCTTGAGCCCGGCAACGTCGCGGAACCTGACGGTATAGATACGGCCGTAGTGGCCGGCCATCCGGCCCGAAAACCAGACGTAGGCGAAGATGGCCAGCCCGATGCCGCCCAGCACAAAAACCACCACAAGGACGTCACGAATACGCCTGTTCATAATCTTCCTTTCTCACGTTGTCCGCGCGGACTAGCCTGCCGGCCCGGAGCATGAACGTGTGGTCGGCGAGCAGGCGCGCGGCCTCGAGGTCGTGCGTAACCACAACCAGGGTCCGGCCGCCGTGCTCGCGCAGCTCTCTAATCATGTCACAGATGCGCGCCCGCACTGCCGGGTCCAGCCCGGTCGTCGGCTCGTCGAAGAAGATGCAATGCGGGTCGGCGACCAGCGCCCGCGCGATGGCAACCAGCCGCGTCATGCCGCCGGAGAGGGCCCGCGGGTAAAGACCCGCGTTCTCGGCCATGCCCACGCGCCGCAGAACTTCGTCGGTTCGGCCGCTGATTTCCGCGCGGCTGAGCCGGGTTGTCTCTTCCAGCGCCAGCGCTACGTTCTCGGCCACCGTCAGCGAATCAAACAGCGCCCCGCCCTGGAACACATATCCGAGCCCGCCGGTCGGTTCCACGTTGTCCGCGAAACGGCCAAAGCCAATCCGCCGGCCGTCACGAAGCACCTGGCCCTCGTCCGGAGTCTGCAGGCCGGCCATAATCCGCAGCAGCACGGTCTTGCCGATGCCGGACGGCCCGAGAATCACGGTGGTAGCGCCGTCCGGAACGTCCAGGCTGACGCGGTCGAGCACGACCTTGTCGCGGAATCGCTTGCTGACCCCTTCAACTCGAATCATGTCTTGAAGAAGACGAATGCAATCAGAAAGTCAACCGAGAGTATCAGCGCCGCGGACAGCACGACGGCCCGGGTCGTCGCGCGCCCTACACCCTGGGACCCGCCGCTGACCCCGAATCCGAAATAGCACCCGCTGGCGCCGATGAGCAGCCCGAACAGCAGCGCCTTCACGATTCCACCAACGAAGTCGCGGAGCATGAAGAAGTGCGTCATGCCGTACATGAAGTCCGTAGCCGGCA
>CAIVTL010000093.1 GCA_903908785.1 Caldifarciminota bacterium
ATGGACGCAGATGACACGAAATGTCGCCCCGACGCCGAGGAGGGGTCTCGGCCGACGAGGTCAGAAGCCAGAGGCTAGATGTCAGAAGCGAGAATGGCAGACGCGGAAAGGACTATCCACAGACTACACAGATTACATAGCGCGCGTAGGACGCGCAAGTCAGAGGGCAAAGGGCAAAAGTCAAAACGCCCGACCGACTGTCATTCCGTTCGTTCCTACGGTGGCGAAGCCACACGCAGCGAGGAATCTCGACCCTTCGGCAAGCTTGGGCAAGCTCTGCCCCGCCGACGGACGAGATTCCTCGTTGCTCCGCTCCTCGGAATGACATCTTCGCGAAAACGATGATCCTGCACGCTTGTAGTACAGATTCCACCGTCTCGCCGTTTGGGATTTGGGGTTTGGAGTTTGGGGTTTCCCGCGCTCGGCGCGGGCTTAACTCGTAGCCCGCAACCCGTAGCTCCGCCTCGCAGTTTGGGATTCAGGACTTGGAGCTGGGGATTTTCCGCGTCGGCCATCCTGCATTCACCAGTCCCGTCTTTCTCGGCTGGAGCACTGGCACACTCGAGTACCTGCGTACTTCGTGCCTCCCCGAAAACCTTCCGCTTTCATTACCCGAGACCGGAATTGAACCGCCGCCAAGTACGCCAAGAGCCGCCAAGGCCACTTCTGCTACTGCAAACTGCAACCTGCAAACTGGCAACTCGCGGCGAAGCCGCGCCGCGCCTGCTTGACCTGCGACCGGCACAAGGTAGAATCGCGGCGATGCGACAGACGAATAGCATCGTCAGCCGGCCGAAATCCAGCCCGGCCCGTCGGAATCCCTGGCGCGCAAGAGAACGCAAGCGCGCTCTGTCCTCCGCTCGTGGTCTCGCGAACGGCCGGTTCGAAACCGAGGCCGCGGCCATCCGGGCGTGCCATGCTGCGCTGGCGCGCGCCGGTCTTGGACGCCGACACACCACTGAGGCTATCCGGCGGCAGATACGGCTGGAGTCGCGACGGCTGGACGGGCCGCCGTCGCGGGCGTACTGGATGCCGTCCGAAGACCGCGTCGTCGACCGCCTTGCCCGGGCATTGGTCCGGGGCGAGTACCCGAACGCAACCGCCGCCGCCCGCTTCTGTCTGAAAGTGCTGGCCCGGCACAAACGCCACTTCTCCAGGTCCGTCGTTCTTGTTGCGGTCCGCATCAACGCGCGCGCGCTTGAGCTCGGCCGGAAGCACGCCCGTGCCAACTTCACGCCGGAAGAGTGGCGAGTGCTCAGGGAGCTTGCCCCCGAAGTGTCGACGGGCCGGTTCCGCGAAGTGCGGGACGCCTCTCGCACGTTCCTTGCCATAATGGCCCGACGCCGGCGAGCGCGCACCGACGGCAGCAAGGTTCCCGTGCGCACGGTCGAATCCGTTGACCAGAAACTCACGCGCGTGGCAAGAAAACTGGGCCTGGCCTGGGGCTTCCGCGACTGGTCGCCCGAGGAAGACCGGGTCGTGGACAACTTCATCGACCGGTACTCGAAAGGGGAATTCCGCAGCCTCCGCAGCACCGCGAAGGCGTGCCGCACCGAACTCCGGCGGCTCGACGCCGACCGACGCAAGCACCCGGAGCGCGGACGGCCATTCGGCCGTTCATTTCTTGCCATCCACCAGCACCTCAACCTGCGGACCGCCGGCCGGGGCATAACCATGCCGTTGTTCCGCCGCTGGCAGGGCCCGGAAGGGCGCATCGCCGCCCGTTACGCCGAACTGATTGCCGCGGACGGAGGCAGGCACACGATATGGGACTTCGCAACCATGCTCCAGCGCGCTCTGCGCCGCCGCGGCTACCAGCGCACGCTCGATGCCTGCAAGGCCGAAATCGGCCGCGCCCTGCGCCGAATGAACGGGCTCCGGTAATGCCCGCCCAATTCACAATCCAGAATCTAGAATCTAAAATGGTGTGAACCGCCAGGGGCCGCAGAGGACCAACCGCAGATGACGCAGATGCGAATGCCGCCAGAGACGCCGGAATCCCGAAGGACTATCCACAGATTACGCAGACGACACGAAGTGTCGCCCTGAGGCGGCCGAAGGGTCTTCGAAAGCCGGAGAAGACTATCCACAGATTACGCAGATTACACAGATTCCGGTTCGCTCTCCGTCCTCCGCCACCGGACCACTGGAGCACTTAAGCACTAGCGCACTCAAGCACTTCCGATTGGACTTCTGCGTTCTTGTTTCTGATATCTGACTTCTGACTTCGGCCTCAGCGGCCCCTGTCGGACGGTGCGGCCCGGCCCTCGCTCCGTCCTGTATGCGGTCTACTGCATACTGACTAATCTCCGTTGGCGCTCCGCGCCCGCCCCGGCTTGCAGCGCAACCAGAAACGTATGGGCTGTGACGTGTCCGGACTCGGGTTTAATAGGACCGGACGAGCTTGGTCTCGACGGGAGTTCCATCGCAGACGAGCCGGACGAAGTAGCAGCCCGGGGGTGCCGGTCTGCCGGAGTCGTCGAAGCCGTCCCAGACCAGCGCGGAAGGAGAGGAAGGCTTGGCTGAGCCGGTCGGTAGAGAGCGGATGGTTCGACCCGCAACGTCGTAGATGCGGAGCCGGCCGGGTCTGGCGCTGCCGGAGGAGAAACGGATGACGGCCGAGCGAGTGAACGGGTTGGGGGCACATTCCAGCCGGCTCACCCGTGCTGGTTCTCCGCTTTCGGCGACGCCGCAGAGCGGTGACAGAAGTCCCCAGACGCGGTTGCAGTTGGCCGGCAGGCCGTTGATGGAATCAGTCATCGTCGTAAGTACGACGAGGACCGAACTGTCGAGGCCGGCTGCCATGTCCCCGAAGTAGTAGTCCTGTGTCCCCGCCAGCACCTCAAAGTTCTCCATCACCGCGCCCGATTGTTTGACCCGCGCGCCCCGGATTGCCATCTTGAACTCTGAGGACCGCCACGCGACAAGGTAGTCCCGGCCGTTGAAGGTGACTGACGGCAACAAGGGAGTGGGCTGTCCTTGGTATACAGTAACCTGGGTTGTCTCGGGGTTCTGGCCGGGCCAACGGACGAGAGCACCGAGGACTCTGTCAGTGTTGATGGGCCGATCAACCCACGCTACGAAGAACTGGTCGCCGTTGCTCGCCATCGCCGGGCTACGGCACCTCCCGATGCCCGAGTTGAGCTTGGCAGGCAAGCTGTCCAGAATCCGGCCTTCACGCGTGACCCTGACTGCATGGATATCCCAGGACGTGGCCGGTGCGTCTTGCCATGCGACAAGGCTCCACGAATCTCCACGAGCCAGCGTCGGACACAGTGAACCGGTCTGCGCGCTGATGGGAATCGGAATCGTGTCCAGGATGGTGCCGGCCGGGGAGACTCTTCGCCCGTATATGTAGAACACATTCGTGTGCCATTCCTGCCAGGCCACGAGGAAGTTGGAGCCGTCGTACAGTACCGCCGGGTTGCCTTTTCGGTTGCCGGTTGAGGTTATCGGGATATTCGACGTGTCGAGCAGGACTCCTGAGCCACTCAAGCGTCTGCCTTGTACGTCGCAACTGGCGGCGCTGGAGTCCTGCCAGACTATCAGGTAGTTCGAACCGTCGAAAGCCGCACGCGGTGAACGGGCAGCTCCCTGGCGGGGCGAGATTCTGATGGACGCACCGTCCAGCACATGCCCGTTGCGGCCAAGGCGGATTGCATAGACATCCGTGTGGAGCGTGTCCGGGCGGCACTCGGTCCAGACCGCAAGCCACGAACTGTCGCCGAAGGTAAGACTCGGGCTGTCCTGTCTGGTGTACTTCTTGCGCAGGTTCGCGCCGACCAGAACGGAGGCGGAATCCAGCACCAGTCCGGAGGGCGAGATGCGGGAACCACGAATGCCGTGAACCAGGCTGTCGGCGCGCCCATCCTGCCAGGCTGCAAGCAACTGGTCAGTTCCCGCCGCAAGGACCGGGTCGAGCTTCGGGCCATCGTCTCCGGATACGCGAATGCCGACAGTATCTGCCACTTGTCCGGCTGAGGTCACACGCGCGCAGCTAACGTCTGGGGTTCCGTTCCGGCAGTCCTCCCAGATGACGAAGTAGTGCGAGCCTGCGAACGTGCTGCGCGGGCGGAGTTGGTCCGCGTCGGCCCCGGAAATCCGAATCGCCGCGGTGTCCAGAACCGCGCCGGAAGGGGCAATCCTTGCCCCGAGGATGTTGCCGTCCGAGAGCGGGCCTTCTTGCCAGGTGATGAGGAAATCCGTGCCGTCACAGGCTACCGAGGGCAGCGTCTGCGCGTCGTGCGGCCGCAGGACCGGGAAGCCGCCGGAGTCCAGCAGGACGCCGGACTGAGTGATGCGGGCCGCGTACACCTGCGAGTAGCCGCTGTTTCGGGCGTCATCCCACGCCACGAGAAACAGGGAGTCTCCGAACGATACTGACGGCGAGCCCTGGGTCCCGGGTAATGCGCATATCTCGATTCCCTCGCTGACTGCGCCGCCGGTGTCCACGAAAGCGGCGACGATGTTGCGGGAGCCGCAGTATTCGTCCCAGGTCACGAGGTATCGGCCCGCGCCGAACGCGACCGCGGGCGAATGCTTGTCGCCATTGAGCGTCCGGAGCAGGATACCGGCGGTGTCGAGGACGTGGCCGCTCGAATCGAGTCGTGCGGCATAAATGTTCCACCGCATCCCGCCGCGCTGGTCTTCCCAGACAACGAGAAACCCATTGCCGTCTGAGGCCACGGTCGGTTTCTGCTGCGGGCCGACCGCGAGAGAGACCGGGAACCCAGCCGTGTCAATGACTCGGCCGTCCGGCGACATTCCGGCAGCGTAGATGTCCCACTGTCCGTTGCGAATGTCCTGCCAAGTGACGAGGTATGCCGTGCCGTTGGACGCTGCAGCCGGAGTCTTGGCCCCGCTATCCGCCCACACGTACACAGATGACGTGTCCACAAGAAACGGTTCACCTGCAGGGTCTGTGAATGCTCGGTCCGCCTGCGCTGCTGTCAGGAGCAGCGCGGAAGCAGCAACCAGACGCCACGCCGCGAGGCCGGCCGGCCTTGTCATCGGCTAGTCAACGAGCACGAGTTTGCGGACGGTTGTCTGCCGACCGCAGGTCAGCCGCGCGAAGTAGAGCCCGGTCGAAACCCGCCTGCCGGCTCCGTCCCGCAAATCCCAGGTGAGCGGTCCGTTCCGGCGCACGACATACCGTCGCACCGACCTCCCAAGGACGTCGGAAAACTCGACGGTTCCGGTCAGGTCAATACCCAAGACAGAGAAGCCAACTCCAAGGCCTTGCAGCGACGCAACGCCGGCCATCGAGAGCCTCAGCGACGACTTCACCTGAGCCGGTTCTCCGCTCTCCGCGACCCCGCTGAGCGACGTAAACACACCCCAGATACGCCAGCAGTTGGCGGGATATCCATTGACGGAGTCGGTTGTTGTGGCGTACACGAGCAGCATCGAGCCACCCGCCCCGGCGGCCATGTTACCGGGGTACCCGTCCTGCAGCCCGGCCACCAACGGGAACGGACCAGCCACACCGCCGAACGGCGTGACTTGAGTATACATGATTTCACTAACATCGTACCGGTACGCGACGTAGTAGCAGAAGTCGCGTCCATTGAATGCCACAGGCGCGCGGGTGTACCAGTAGTTCGGGTGCAGGATGGTTACCAGTGTCGTTTCGGGATTCTGGCCCGGCCACCGGAAGAGAGCGCCGAAGACGCCGTGCGAGCCGCCCGGTCGATCGATCCAGGTTATGAGGTATTGGTCTTCGTTTCGAGCGACGGCGGGGTTCTCGCAACCGGTGCCGGGTCCTATCTGTGCGGGGTAGTTGTCGATGACAACGCCCGCCCGGCTAACCCTTGCCGCGTGGATGTGCCAAAGGCCGTAGTAACCAGAGTCCTGCCAGACGACCAGGCTCCAGGAATCGCCGCCGGCCAGCACGGGATTCACAGAGGCGGCCCGCACGCTGATGGGAATGTCCGCCGTGTCCAGAACCACGCCGGTTGGGGACACCCGCCGTCCGTAGATGAGCATATGAGCAGACCGAATTTCCGTCCAGGCGACGAGGTAGTTCAAACCGTCGAACACAACGCCCGGGGCGCCGGCCGCCTTTCCGGTGGCGGTCAATGCGATGGCCAGTGTATCGAGGGTGACACCGGACCGGCTGATGCGCCGGGCAAACACGTCGGTTCCAAGCACGCTCGGCCCCAGCCAGACGACCAGCCAGTTCGTGCCGTCGGAAGCCACGCAGGGCAACTTGTCGTCGCCGTCGCCGTCACCGACCCGAATCGGCAGGCGGTCGAGCGGCTGGCCGCTGCTGCCGACGCGCATCGCGTAGACGTCGGGGTGAACTGTGTCGGGGCTATAGGCGCTCCACACCACCAGCCAGGCGTCGTCGCCGTAGGCGAGGTTCGGGCTGTCCTGCCGCCCGTACATCGCGCGCCGGAGCGTGCCGACCAGAATCGGTGCCGAGTCAACTACGACCCCGCCGAAGGATACGCGGGCGCCGTAGACCCCGCGCGCCGGGCCTCCCGCCTGGTCGTCCTGCCAGACCGCGAGCAGTTGCTCCGAGCCCCAGGCGGCAGCAGGTCCGGACTGCGAACCAGCGGGGGGCGGCACGCGGACCCCCAATGTGTCGGAAACGACGCCGGACCGTGAAACACGCGCGCAGTACACGTCCGGCACGTTCGCGCCCCCGCCGCGCATGTCCTCCCAGATGACAAAGTACTGCGAATCGGCGAAGACAACGTGCGGGCAGACCTGGTCGTGGTCGGCGCCGGAAAGCAAGACTGCAGCGGTGTCCAAGACCGCGCCGGAGTCGGCGACCCTCGCTCCGAAGATGTCGGTGTTCCCGGGCAGGCCCTCCTCCCACGCGACGAGGAACACCTCGCCATCGGATGCGACCGATGGCCTGGCCTGCGCGTTGTGCGGCACCATGACCGGGAAGCCCCCGGTGTCGAGCAAGACTCCGGATTCACTCAGGCGAGCCGCGTAGATGGTGGAGCGGGAGCCGTTTCTCGTATCATCCCACGCCACCAGGAACAGCGAGTCGCTGAACGCGACCGTGGGCGAACCCTGGACATCCGGTGCGGCGCAGACCTCGATACCATCGCTCACTTGGCCGGCCGTGTCCACGAACGCGGCGACGATGTTGCGGGAACCGTAGTATTCGGCCCACGTCACGAGGTATCTGCCCGCGCCGTACGCGACAGCGGGTGAGTGCTTGTCCCCATTGAGTGACCGGACCAAGATGCCTGCCGTGTCCAGGACATGGCCGCTCGAATCGAGCCGTGCGGCGTAGATGTTCCATCTCGACCCGCCGCGTTGGTCTTCCCAGACGACGAGAAACCCGTTGCCATCCGAGGCAACGACCGGGTTCTCTTGCGCGCCCGCTACCGTGCAGACCGGAATGCCGCCGGAGTCCGCGACGCTGCCATCCGGCCGCATCCGGGCCGCGTAGATGTCGCAAGGGACACTACGTTCGTCCCGCCAGACCGTGAGGTACAGGGACCCGTTGCAGGCGGCGGCCGGTCGCGTGGTCCGGGCCGGCGTCCACAGGAACGCGGCCGATGTGTCTATCAGGAACGGCGCGCCCGGCGGGTCGAATGCCGGCTCAGCCGGCACCGCGGAAACGCACAGGGCGAGCGCCAAAGCCAGATGGTGCACCCGTGTGCGGGGCGAATTGGACATCGGCTAGTCAACCAGCACGAACCTGCGCATGACGGTTCCCCGGCTGCAGGTCAACCGTGCGAAGTAGAGCCCGGTCGAAACCCGCCTGCCCGTTCCGTCCCGCAAGTCCCATGTCAGCGGCCCGTTCCGGCGTACAACATACCTCCGCACTAGTCTCCCTAGAACGTCCGAG
>CAIVTL010000094.1 GCA_903908785.1 Caldifarciminota bacterium
AGGCGACGTCGGTGGTGAGCAGGTTGGGTTTGTAGGGCAGCCCCGCCAGCTTGGCGTTGCGCCGCGCCGCGGGCAGGGTGAGCTGCATGATGCCTCTGGCATTGGCATGGCTGACGGATTCGGGATCGAATTCGGTTTCCTGGCGGACCCGCAGTTCGCCCAGCCGGACCAGCTCCAGCACGGCGATAAACAGGACGATGACCTCGGAGACCGTGGTGCCGGTCACGACTTCCTCGAAGTTGACCGACTTGCGTTCGCGGATGATGCGGCGCAGGTCGGCAATCTTGTCTTCGAGGCGGACCTTGGGGGGCGCAATCTGGGCCGCGCGTTCGGGCGTGAGTTTGGACAGCACGCGCTTGAACGCGGCAGTCAGGGCGATGACGTCTTCGCTGTCGGCGAGTCTGGAGCGCGGCGACTCGCCGACGCGCGGGTACAGCAAACGGCGTTCCGATTCTTTGTCCGAAAGCAGCCGGGCGACCTGCTGGTAGCGGCGGAACTCGTCCAGAATCTGTTCGAGACTGACGGTCGGCGTTGTCAGGTCCTCGTCCGGGCTGCGCGGGAGCAGGGCGCGCGCCTTGAGCCGGAGCAGGACCGCGGCCATGATGAGGAAGTCCGAGGACGATTCCATGTCCAACTTGTGCGCCTGGCGCACCGAGCCGAGGAAGTCGTCGGTCAGGCGGCCCACCGGCACGTCGAGGACGTCCAGTTCGCTCCTCCGCACCAGGTACAGGAGTAGCTCGACCGGGCCTTCGAAGAGGTCGAGGCGGACGTCCGGAGCAGGGGCCGGGGAACGGGGGTCGGGGGTCGGGGAATCGGGGGTCATAGTTGGACCAGGCGGTAGTGGCGCGTGCCGAGGCCACGACGGGCGGCGGTTTCGAGGAGGAGTTCGGGACGGAGGTGGGGATAGAGTTCCTTCAGCTTCGGGGCGAGGCGGTCCCAGGCGGCTTGTTCGCAGGCGACCGGGTCGAGGGAGCCGAACAGACCGACGTCGGGCACGATGGGTTTCTCATTCTGAGGATAGCAATCGCAGTTGGGGGTGATGTTCAGACAGAAGTTGAGGTGGATGAGTTCGCGGCCGCTGAGGACGGCACCGGCGTATTCAATCATCTTGAGCTGGACCGTTTCCGAGGCGGCGTCCCAGTTGATACGAATGGCGTTCTGTTTGCAGATGGTGAGACAGCCGCCGCAGCCGGTGCAACTGCGGCCGATTTTGGCGACGTACTGGACGTAGTTTATGGCATGGTTGGGGCAGTAGTCAACGCAGTCACCGCAGCTTGCGCATTTCTCGGAGTCAATGGAGGGCTTGCTGGTCGAATGCATCGCGAGTTTGCCGGCCTTGGCGGCGAGGCCCATTGCGAGGTTCTTGATGACCCCACCGAAGCCGGCGACGAAGTGTCCCTTAAAGTGAGCGAGGTTGATTATGTAGCGGATTCGGCGGAGGCCGTGGGCAAGGTGGGCGACGGGGACGAGTTCGGAGTCGAGTGGGACATCGTAGGATTTCTCACCGCGCCGGCCGTCGAGAATCTCAAGCGGGGCGAGGACGTTGGCCATGGTGAAGCCGTGTTCACGGGCGAGTTTGAGGTGCTCGGTGGCTTCCTGGCGGCGGCCGCGATAGAGGGCGGTGGTTTCGATGACGACCGGCTGGAGGTTGTAGTAGCTGGCCGCGACCGCGGCGGCGCGGACGAATTCGGGCCTGATGTGGTTGTCGTTGCCGTGTTCACCGAAGTGGACCTTGATGCCGATTCGCTTCTTGGGCCGGAGCCGTTTGAAGTACCCGGAGGCTTCGAGAATCGCGCCGACGCCTTCACGCGCCCGCTCCGCGGGAACCGAGTAAACAACTGCCGTGCTCATAGGCTAGGATGAAGGATGAAGGCGGAAGGATGATGGAGGAAGGAGGAAGGATGAAGAATGAAGAATGAGGAATGAGGAGCGAAGGACGAAGGACCAAGGACGACCGCTGACGGAGTCATTGCCAGATGCCGGGGATGTGGGTGCCGCAGTTGGGACACTTGCCGTCCTTTAGTGTGTTCTCGACTATTGAGTAGCCGCTGCGACTGATGAGGGTCTTGCCGCAGTTGGGGCAGTGGGTGTTCTCAGCTTTGTGTCCGGGGACATTGCCGATGTATACGTACTCGAGGCTCTCGGACTCGGCGATGGCGATGGCGCGTTCCAGGGTCGCGGTCGGCGTCGGCGGGGAGTTCTGGAGTTTGTATTCGGGATGGAAGGCGGTGAAGTGCACCGGGACCGTGTCGCCGACGTTCTCCCGTATCCACCGGCACATCTTCCGGATGGTTGTCGTGTCGTCATTCAGAGCCGGGACTACGAGGTTCACAAGCTCCAGGTGCGTGTGACTTTGCGCGACAATGCGGCAGGCTTCGAGGACTGGTTCGAGAGTGGAGTTGCAGACGCTCTGGTAGAACTCAGGCGTGAAACCTTTGAGGTCAATCTTGATGGCGTCAACTGTCGCGCAGAGCTGCTGGAGCGGCTCCGGGCCC
>CAIVTL010000095.1 GCA_903908785.1 Caldifarciminota bacterium
ATCCCAGACCATGGGTCCGGGATGGGGCATGCCACCCAGCGAATCGGGCAGTCGGATTGTCGTCTCCAGCCATTGTGGGTGGGCGGTGGAGGGAATCAGGATGCAGGCTACACAGAGCGCCGCCAGCAGCACACTGACGTTGTCTCTTGCGGGAACGTATACTCGCATCGGTTTCTCCTATTTCGTAATCACAGTTCTATGGCCTGCTTGCGGTTTGGACCCCGGCCCTGTCGGCGCTTCGTACACAAAGTACACCCCCGGAGACAGGCGCGAGACGTCGTTCGGGCCGGCTTCAAGAGCAATGACCTTTCGCCCGGTGGCATCCAGCAGGCTTGCGGCTTGAAGCGTGTGGCTTGATGCTTCCCGCAGGAACAGCACGCCGCGGATGATGGTGGCGGCCGGCGTCACGCCTGCGGCGGGCGACGTTTGACGTTCCTCCACGCCGACTGACCCATTCGCATCGGTCTTGAGGAGGTAGACATCGTAGTTGCCTGCCCCGAAGGAATTGGTGTATCCTGCGACAATAGAACCCCCGTCCAGGGTCTGTTGGACCGAGTTACCCCTTTGCTCCCCGCCCCCGCCATAGGTCCTTGTCCAGAGCGTGTCACCGCCGGCGTTCATCCGGATAGTGTAGACATACATGAAAGCTGGATTGTTGTACGTCAACCCGGTCATGATGTAGCCTCCGTCCGCGGTCTGCCGGCCGGAGTAGCCATAGTCGGTGCCGTTCCCCTCGTAGCTCCTGGTCCAGAGGGTGTCACCCAAGGCATTTGTCTTCACGAGAAAGAAGTCATAACCCCTCTGTGCGGTGGGATAGCTGAATCCGGCGATGATGTAGCCCGTGTCCGAGGTCTGCTGGACGGATTGACCCTCCGCGGCGAACCCGGCCGAGTAATTCCTGGTCCAGACGGTATCCCCGTTGGCTTTCGTCTTTATGAGGTAGACGTCGTGTCGGCCCGCCCCGAAGGATGTAGTGTACCCCGCGATGATGTAGCCTGTATCCAAGGTCTGCTGAACGGAGTAGGCCTCCTCGTCGAGAGCCATTCCATATCTCCTGGTCCAGAGAGTATCCCCGTCGGCATTCATCTTCACCAGGTAGACGTCAAAGCCGGCTGCCCCGAATGAGTTTGTCCCTCCGGCGACGATGTAGCCTCCATCCAGAGTCTGCTGGACCGAGTAACCATGGTCGTCGTTGGCGCCACCGCAGGTTCTCGTCCAAAGGGTATCACCGGAGGCATCCGTCTTGATGACGTAGATGTCTCGGAAGCCTGCCCCGAAGGAGAGGGTGATTCCGGCAATGATGTAGCCCCCGTCCGAAGTCTGCTGGACGGAATAGCCGTAGTCGCCGCCGAGTCCTCCGAAGGCCTTGGACCAGGCGACGTCGCCGGAGGCGTTTGCCTTGACTAAGTAGACGTCTTCTCCGCCTGCCCCGAAGGAGTTGGTGTATCCCGTGACAACATAGCCTGTGTCCGATGTCTGCTGGACGGAATAGCCCGCATCGTTGGCCGTCCCTCCGTAGGTCTTGGTCCACCGCTGCTGCGCCCCTGCGAACGACGCAATAACAAGGACAGCACCAATGATTCTCATATTGTGACCTTCCTTTCCGGTCGTGATATGTTCACTCATACGTCGTGACCCAATCCGCCTGCGCGACCACCGCGCTTGTAAGCAGTAGAATTGCGACTGCGAAGAACTTTGTACGCATCTTTCCTCCTGTTGGGGCGGCCTTGTTGCACGACCGACTCTCGCCGCCAATGAGAGCGGGCCGGAACTGAACCGGAGTGGACATCAGATCAGTCGTCTACCCGGCCCAGCCACGACGGTATTGTCGTTAGTGGAGCGGAGCACTTCTAGAGGACCGATGCAACATACAGAGTGTAGCCGGCTGGGAACTGATGTCAATCACGCGGGCGTGGTTCGCGGTCCAGGGCCTGCGACTGCCGAAGCCGAAGTGGCGGACACTCCGCCCGCTCTTGTATCTGCCGACTGCCAGCTACCAGCAGCCGGGACGAGATCAGCCTTCGGGGATGTGGCTGCCGTCGCAGAAGGGCATGTTCCTGGACTTGCCGCAGCGGCAGAGGGTGACGCGATTGCGAGTCTCCCAGAGCGTGCCGTCGGCGGATTCAATCGGGATGCCCCCGCGCACCCAGATGGGCCCGCTGACCCCGGCCTGCGGGTCTTCGACCAGGCCGATTGACGGCACGAGGTCAGGCTCGATGGCGTTGTTCTCTCTTGTCCATGCTACCAGCCGACCGGCGGGGCAGAGTACGGACTCCTCGATGGCGAGTTGCTTTGCTTCAGCCTGGCTTGAGCGGAGAGTGAGTTGCCGCACTCCTCCGGCGCGTTTGCAGAACCGGGCCGATGCGCACAGCGCCACTGCGTCGGTGAGCTTCAAGCCCGGGCCTTCGATTACGCGAGCTTGTTCGATGTAGGGCTCTCGGCTTGCAGGCTCGATGCCGCTAAACCCGAGGCGGGCGTGGGTTCCGTCGCAGAAGGGCATGCGCCCGGACTTGCCGCAGCGGCACAGGGCGTACGTTTCCTGCTCAGGGAAGCGCCGGCCGTCGCGCCACGCGACGGCGTCGCCGTCCGAGTTCACGACGATAATCTGCTCGGAAAGTGGGACGCGGCCGGTGACGATGTACGGCCCGTTGCGCATGACCTTGATGCGCGCGCCGGCGTTGGTGGTCTCTCTATTCAAGGTACACGGTGCACGGCCTACGCTGTCTTCTCCGCCTGCTTCCGCTGCGCCGCCTTGCGCTTCGCCTGCTGGATGCGCATCGTAAGGTACAGGACGCCGCCGGATACGGCCAGAAATGCGAGGCCCGTGGCCACGAGCAGGCCGAAGTAGCGGAAGATAATGGACCACGAATGGAAACGGATCACCAGCGACGGGAACATTCCAAGGACCTGCGCAAACCCCGTCACCGCCTGGATGAACAAGAACGGCACCAGCACGAAGCCGATGATTAGATGCAGCTTCCTGAGTTGTATCAAGCTATGCTCCCTTCCGGCGCCGGGGCCGGGTAGCGGTTAAAGAACGCCACCTGCTCAAGAGGCAGCCGCTCAGGTCGGTGGGTTTCCTGTTCGACCTGCTTCGGCGAAAGCGCCGGGCTGATTGTCTCCGAGTGCTTGCCGACATTTACGAGCGTGATGACCTGCATCGTGTCCGGGATTCCCAGTATCTCCCGCACGAGTTGCGGGCTGTACCCGGCAATCGGGTGCGCCACAAGCCCGAGCTCGGTCGCCCGCAGAATCAGGAACGCCGTCTGGAGGCCGGTGTCAAACAGGTAGTACTCGCGGTCCTTGATAAGGCAGTCCCCATCCTTCTCGGCGAAGGCCGCGATGACCATCGAGTCGGCCTCGCACCAGACATTCCCTTTGCTGAACGTCGCCTTCATCTTCTCCAGCATCGCCGGTTCCCCAAACGAACACGAACCGCGCCGGCTGGTTGTTGTTGCACGTCGGCGCCAGTTGGGCGCACCGCGCCAGGTCCCGCACCAAATCCTCAGTTATGGTGACCGGCGCGAGCGACCGATACGCCCGCCGCGTGTTGATGGCGTCAATCACATTCATGCCGCCTCCCTAACTCCCGAGACCGAGCTCGGAACTCACCACCAAGTCACAAAGACACAAAGAGAACTCAGACTGAGACGTCATGTGCTCCGGCCGGTTCTTCTTGTTCGGGTCCGCACTTCTGACTTCCAGCATCTAGCTTCTGACGTCTGACTTCGCCCGACTCCCTTGTTTGGCGCACGTCTACACCGTCATCGTCTTCGCCTTCACGCCCTTCATCTTGTTCAGGTCGGCCTTCAGCGCGGCAATCTCCGGCTTCGTGCCGCACAGGGTCAGGATGATGAGTCCGTCGTCCGCACAAACGCCACCGGTCTCATGCAACCCAACTCTCAGGCGGATGATGCACCCATGCTTCGTCAACGCCTGCTGCACCTTCACCGCTTCCGCAATCCGCTTGCTGATACTGACCGCCATGATTGTCCTGCAGTTCATCCTCGCTCCTTTCTCACCGGACTTTGTCATTAATACTTTCCACTTCCCACTTTCCTCCGCCGTCATTTGTGACGGCAGAGGTAGATGTCCGCTTCCAGCATCGTGCTGTTCTGCCCGCCGGTATAGTAGTGGTGCACGAAGTAGAGGTTTCCGGCATCATCCAGTGTGGGCTCGCCCGCGAACCGCACGACAATCTGCTCCGGCGTCTGCCAGTTCCCGGCCGAGTCGGCCAGCGAGCGGTAGACACAGGGCCCCATAATGGTATCGCACCACGCCGTGTACCAGAGTTCCCGGCCGTCGCTTGATATGAACGGCTGTGACTGGCTCTGCGCGTCGTTCACCGGCGCTCCAAGGTTCTGCGGGGTATCCCAGCCGGTCGCATTCCGCCGACACACCCAGAGGTCGAAGTTGGACGAACTCTCCGAGCTGCCGAAGTACATCCGCTGATGGTCGCTGGACAGGTGAAACTCGCCGATGTTGTAGTCTACGTTCAGTTGTGCGCCCGCGTTGCGCCAGTCGGTCCACTCGCCGTTCCTCCGCACCGCGGTGAAGACATCGATATCGCCGAGCATGTCGCTGCTGCGAATCGAGGCGAACCAAAGCGTGTCCCCGACCAGTTGCTGGCATCCGTCGAGCGCGACGTCATTGTTCAGAATCACTCGCTCCGGCTCGGTCCACTGCCCGCCCTGAAGGCGGCTGTACCAGATGCCGGTCACGCTGTCAAGCAACTGCTTGTCGGCCGGGACCTGCACGTCGGGCGTGAAAAAGAAGAAGAACTCGGTTCCGTCCGGAGAGATGAAGGGCGAGTCCTCGCCGCCGGCGGTATTCACCGGGCCGGGCATCGGCACCGGCTCCTCGAAATCGGAGGAAACGAGAATCGGCGGCCATGGGTCGGTCGCCGGTGTCCCCTTCACCGCATCCGCCGGTATCTTGGAGTACCGGTCGGTGAGAAACGGCCACGGCTTCTTGCAGCCGGCAAGGCAGACTAGTACGACTGACAGGATGACGAAAGGGCGGGTGCTCACCGAGGAAGCGTGGAAGTCATCCGCAGCCGCAACCCGAGTCGGCGGAACCCGCGCCGGCCTGAGGCCGTGACGTGGAACTCGCGACCCGAACGTTCGAGCCAGCCTCGTTCGACCAGTGCCGCAGCCAGGAGCGAGCCGAGATGAGAGCCGATGTGTGCGTAGAACATGCCGGCGTGTCGCTCTACGCAGGCGTTGACCGGCTTGCGTCCGCCGGAATCCAGTTCGTCAACAGGAACTCCCAGCGCGGCCAGTTCGCGGCGCCCCTTCGCGGTCACTCGCAGTTCGCCGCTGTCGGCGCTGAGCCAGGCTTTACGGACGATCGCGTCATACAGGCTCTCGCCCAGCGCGCCGCCAATGTGGTCGTAGCAGACCGCGGCCAGCTTTCGCGGCCCTACTTTGCCCATGATGTCAGTCCCTTCGCGATGTCAATCGCCCGCGTCGCCACCCCGGCCGGGTCCGGGCCGACGAGAAAGAAGAGCGGTTCCTTGCCCCAGCCGCGTGATTCATAGAAGACCGGCGGCACCTTGCCGCAGGCCCCAACCAGGTGCTTCACCTTCCATGGAATCGAGCCCTTGTCCCGGCCAATCAGCTCCTTGGGCTCGACCGTCCGGTCAATGCAGCCGAGCGCCAGTCCCTTGGCCGCGCAGTAGCCCTGCACATATTCGAATATCATCTCGTTCCACCGGAAGTCGAGACCGGCGCGGATGGTAGGGTCGAACTTGCGCGTCTCGATGACGAGCCGCGCCATGTGGTCGGAAACACCCGGCCGGATTGGCCCCGAAGCCTTCGGCATGCCCGCAACGACCGTAATCCGGCCGTCAACTCCAAGGACCTGGTTCGGGTCTTCCGCGGCCTCCGGCGCACAAACAATGTTCACCCTTACCTCCGGCACCAGCGCCGCAAACTCCCGGCAGCCCTCAAGCATCGCAACCGCCTCCGCCAGCTCCCGCTCATCATTCGTCATTAGGAATTCGTCATTCGTCATTGCCCTTTGAGGGCGCCGAAGTACGCTCCCCAGAACGGGTCCACAACCGGGTGCACGAGCGGCGTCTCCCGGTCGTTCTCCACAAGCACCATCCCCTTGCGGGTGACCTCGCCGATTACCGCGCACGGAACATGTCGCCGCCGCAGGGCCGCAAGAACCTGGTTGGCCTTCTTCGGCCGGCACATCACGATGAGCGTGCCCTCGCTGATTGACTTGTACGGGTCGATTCCGTACAGGTCGCAGATTTCCCTGACGCAGGGCATCACCGGAATCCTCTCCTTGGTGACCCGCACGCCGAACCCGCCGGCCTGCGCCATTTCGTAGAGTCCGCCCCAGAGCCCGCATTCAGTCGCATCGTGCATGGCCGTAACGCCCTTGTCCCGCACTCCGACCCTCACCACGGCAAGCGCGTCCTCGACCACGGACATCTGGTAGAAGAGCTTCTCGGCCTTGCGGGCGAACGCCGGGCCGAACTTCGCGGCAAGGCGGTCAGGAAACATCGCGGCGAAGATGCCCGAGGCCTCGATGGCCGGGCCTTTGGTGACGATGATACTGTCGCCGGGCCGCACGAACTCAGGCGCGACATAGTCCGAAAGCCCGCCTTCGGCAATCACGGTCGCGCCGCCGACCATCGGGTAGCCGCAGTTCCCGTACCGCGCCGTGTGGCCGGTAACGACCGCAACGCCATAGTGCGAACACTCGCGGTGAATGGTCTTCCAGACAATCTCGAGCTGTCCCTCGGTAATCTCCATCGGCAGGTTGAAGTCAATGGCGAGATAGCGGGGTGCCAGCCCGCTTGTCACCACGTCGGACAACAGGATGTGGATGGCGAACCACGCCGCTCGCTCCCAGCCGTACTCCGGCACGATGAATACCGGGTCGGTCGTCATCGCTACTGCCCGGTTCCCGATGCGGACGATTCCGGTGTCCACGCCGTGCATGGGGCCGACGAGCACGTTGCGGCTCTTCGCCCCGAGCCGAGGGTAAATCAGCTCCTCAAACACCCGCTGGGAGATCTTGCCGATTTCCGGCAGCTTCTCTTTCACGGCCTCATTCTACGCCTGAAACCGCTCCGGTCAAACCCCGCCGCCCACGCCACCGCAACGACCCAACCCGGAAACCGAGACGAAACCACCAAGGCACCAAGCATACGCTCGAAACTCGTAGCCCGCGGCTCGCGGCCCGCAACTCGTTTGTGTCTTCGTGGCTATGCGTCCGTCCACTAATGTTCTGTTTGGAATTTGGTGTTTGGGATTTGTGATTTCCCCCGGCCTCGCTGGCTTTCGGGGTCCACGTTAATGTTTGACTCTCCCGCCCGGGGCGGGGATAATTTACTGTCTAGACCGAGCCGGTACAATGCAAATTCGGAGGTATTAATGCAAAGAGTTCTGCTCGTGTCCGCACTGTGTCTGCTTTTCGCCGGCCCGGCTGCGGCCGACGAGTTCCTGATAAACGGCAGCTTTGAACAACCCCTTGACGTCGGCTGGACCGACACGGTCGAGAGTTCGGCCGGCACGTTCGCGTTCGAACGCGCGGACACGTTCGGGCAGCCGACGCCGGGCTATGCCGCCAAGGTCACAAAGTACCTTGCCCGCTACGCGTCGCTGCGTCAGACTGTCGACGTGCCAAACGTCGACCTGACCCTGAGCTTCGACGGCCGGTTCAAGATCGCCGGCGGGTCCTCGACCTGCTGGCCGGTGGCCTCGTTCTGGATCCGCTACGCCGACGCCTCCGGGGTCGAACTGGGAAATACGCGCATCTGCCGGAGCAGCATGTACTCGACCTGGACGAGCAGCGACACGGTCCACAAGATTGAGATCAGCGATACAACCGGTGCGTGGCACAACTACTCTATCAACCTCAAAGAGGAACTTGCGACCAACCTGCCGGGCATCAACCCTGACAACGTCAAGAAAGTTACCGTCGACCTGTTCGCCTACGACAATGGAACCTGAAGCGGCGGCACGGCGGAAGTTTCCGCCGATAACCTCTCGCTTGCGACCAGCGGTATCGAAGAAGGCCACAGTGTGATTACGCCGAACCCCACGCTCTCCGCGACCCCCAACCCATTCACCTCTTCCACGACTGTCCGCAACTCCTCGCTCCTCCCTCCTCACTCCTCCCTCTTCCTGTATGACGCCGCGGGCAACCTTGTCCGCACATTGACCGCCGGGTCCGGTTGCGCCGTCCTTAACGGCGACGGACTCAAGCCCGGCGTCTACCTTTTGAGAGTCGGGACTCAAAGCGCCCGCCTAGTCAAGGTCGCGCACTAGCAGACCTCCACTTACGTGATGCGCGGGCTCCTTTCGGAGCCCGCGCCCCTTTTCCGCCCGGCCCTGAGGCGAAGCCTCCTTGGAGTGCGGGAGCACAGCTCCCGCCTTTCCGGCGCATAGGTCGCGCCCCGCCCGCGCCGCCCGTGCGGAGCCGGTCCGGGCTACGCTCGCAGACGGCACATGTCGGTGCCGGCTTGACTTCAGGCATACGGCGGGCATCATTCTCCACCTTGAATTCTGAACCCGCGCCGCCCGTGGACCGCAAGGCCGTTGGCCTTTACCTGCTCATCGCCTTCGCCGGAAGCTGGGCGATGGCTGCTGCATTCCGCCTGTTCGGCGGCAGGCTGACCGGCGACGTGATGTCGGCCGTGGTCGGATTCCCCTACATGATGGTGCCGATGGTTGCCGCGTTCGTGGTTCAGCGAAGGGTGAAGCACCGGCCCGTTGCCGGCCCGCTTGGGGTCAGTTTCGCGCTCAACCGCTGGTGGCTGGTCGCGTGGCTTTCGCCGCTTGTCATCACGTTCGCCGTAATCGGCGTCAGCCTGTTCTTGCCCGGGGTTCGTTTCTCGACGGAAATGGCCGGCCTGTTCGAGCGGTTCCGCGGGATTATCCCCGAGCAGAAGCTGGCCCAGATGCGCGAGGGCTTTCACCATCTGCCGGTCCACCCGTTCTGGCTGCTCCTCGGGCAGGGACTATTCGCGAGTCTCACGATGAACGCGGTGGCCGGGTTCGGCGAGGAGCTGGGCTGGCGCGGGTTCCTGCTCGGAGAATTCGGCGGCTTCGGGTTCTGGCGTTCGTCGCTGCTAGTCGGGGCGATCTGGGGCATCTGGCACGCACCCATGGTTTTGCAGGGCCTCCACTATCCCTCGCACCCGGTCGCCGGCGTCGCGATGATGACTGCGTGGTGCATACTCCTGTCGCCGCTGTTCAGCTACATACGGTTGAAAGCGCGGTCGGTCGTCGCCGTGAGCATACTGCACGGTTCGTTCAATGCCTTCAGCGGGTTCGCCCTCCTGATGGTGACGGGCGGCAGCGACCTGACAGTAGGAGTTCCCGGTCTGTCCGGCTTCGTCGTCCTCGGCCTGCTGAACATCCTGCTCGCATTCGCAGTCCGGCGCATGGGTCGAACCACGCCCGCGCCGGCCAATAGCCCGCGTCCGTAACCCGCCCGGACCGGTTCCTTGTCAGTGCGCATTCGTATTGACATGGAGGCAGGGGAGCATATAATACAATCAGTCAAGGATCAAGAGATGCTTCTGTTCTGTTCTGTTCTG
>CAIVTL010000096.1 GCA_903908785.1 Caldifarciminota bacterium
CTACCTCTGAGTCAGCAATTGGCAGCCGACGAACCGCAAACGACGCCGGCCAGCTCTCTCCCAGACCAAAACCGACGAGATTTTGCCCGATTACGGGGAGTTCTCCGACGGACTCCTAGCCGTGTCGAAACCTGGGCTGTACTTCCTAACCCACCAGTTCGACAAGCCGAGAGGATGCGCCGGCCTGATAAGATCAGACCTAGAGCTAACCGAGTTCTACCTGCCCAACGGGGGCTTCACTGACGACGGGCGGGCCGAGTTCATTAACTACGCCAATGGAAAGACGGAACGCATGGATGTCCCCGACTTCGTGTGCCCGCCCGCTCCCCTGCCCGCGAGCGAGACGGAAGGCGGCTTTGTCTTCGACGTCCAGAGCAACGTCCTAGGGAACTTGCCCTCCGTACCTCCCGGCTACGTGGAACGCAGAGTCCTCCAGGATGAATTGGAACTAAGGCTGCGCGACCGGAACCATCATATCATAACGCTTCACGGCTGGGGCGGCCTCGGCAAGACAAGCCTGGCTCTTTTTGTTGCACACAAGTTGGCCTCGGAACCGGAACCTCCCTTCGAGTATGTCATCTGGTTCAGTGCTCGCGACATCGACCTTAGACCTTCTGGGCCTGTCAAAGTCAGGCCTGCAGATGCGAGCTTGGAAGCCATTGCCAAGCGCTACGGCACGCTCTTTGAGGTAGAACCAACCATTACTGCATTTGCCAAGGTGCTCGAGTCGTCCGTAAGGTACACTGACAAAGGCATGCTGCTCATATTCGACAACTTCGAGACGAATGACGACGTCGTGGGAATATACAAGTTCCTGGACACGCACACTCGGCTGCCCAACAAGGTGCTTCTCACCAGCCGGGAAAGGAAGTTCAAAGCCGATTTCCCGATCGAGGTGAAGGGAATGGAATGGGATGAGGCACATGCCATGATGACAGCACTGAGCAGGGAACTCCGCATCGAGGGTATTGCCGACGATCGACTCATGGAGAACATCTACGCTAGAACGGAAGGACATCCCTACATCATGCGGGTGATAATCGGCGAAATCGCGAAGGAGGGCCGTCCTGTTCCCTATGAGCAGTTGATCCCGCGCAGGCAAGACATAGTTGACGCAGTGTTCGACCGGTCGTTCAATAGGCTGAGCGACGATGGCAGGTGGGTCTTTCTCACGCTGGCTAACTGGCGTTCATGGGTCGTCGAAACAGCTCTGCTTGTCGCTCTTGCCCAAGAGGGCAAGGACGCGTATTCAGGTGTTGAGGAATGCGTCCGTTTGTCACTCATCATCAAGGACTACAGGACTGCAGACGATGAACCCATCTACTGGACCCCGAAGCTGGCTAGAGATTTCGGCCGCAAGAAGCTGATGGGGGATCCCGACCAACTCGCTGTTAGAGGATGTATCGAACTCATGCAGCATTTCGGTCCCGCAACGCGCCATAGGGCACTGCGTAGCCAAGTGGACGAGATCATGCGACCCTTGCTGGAGTGGTGCATCGCTCAGGCAAAAGCCGACCCGGAGCAGGTCGAGCGGTACGATCGCCTGCTCGAGCGTGTTGCCCACTCTTGGCCATCTGCATGGTCGCACTTGGCGAGATACCGGCATCAGATGAGACCGGCCAACAGAGAGGGAGTTAACTACGCGCTGCGACGTGCCGTCGAGGAAGCGCCGTCCAAGGAAGTCTGGAGGGAGAGAGCGAAATTCGCTAGCCTCTACGGCGACGAACAGACTTTCATCGCCTCACTTCTGTCTGCGGCCGATGTGGACCCGGCCGACATCGCGCTGCTGAGTGAAGTAGCCGGGGAACTGGCGAGATACGTCACGGACCACAAACAGGAGATTCCCATCACCAGACGAAGTGTGTACTTGGCCAGTGTGAGAGCGCACATGGAGAGACTGTCCGCCAAACTCAACCCGTACGATCTAGGCAAGCTAGCTTGGCTGTACCTTCTTGAGGGCAACAAGGCGCAGGCATTGGCGTATGCAAGCCAAGGGTATGCCAAGGATCGCATGTGCGAACCTTGTCTGAAGATCGTCGAACTCTTGCATGGCGACGAATGATTCGAGGCGAGTTCCGGTGACACGGTAATTCCGTGTAATTCCGGGGATAATAATCAATTCCTGACGCGCGCCCGCTGTTCCGAACTCCTGAGCGTCTTGCCGCTGCGTCTGCCAATCTGCAATCAGGAATCTGGAATCTGGAGTTGGCTCGCCCTGAGCCGTCGGGCTACTCGCGGTCGTAGATGTTTTCGCGCAGGAACTGTTCGTTCTTACGCCAGGCCTCGGCGACCTTAACCCAGAGTTCGAGGAAGACTGGGCGGCCCAGGAACCCTTCGATGTTCCGGCGTGCCTGTGTCCCGACCCGCTTCAGCGCGTCGCCGTCGCGGCCGATGATAATCGCCTTCTGCGAGCCGCGCTCGACGTAGACATTGGCCCGGATATAGTCCTTACGACCGGGCCGCTCCTTGAACTCCTCGATGACGACCGCGGTCGAATAGGGTATTTCCTCGCCGTAGAGGTTAAACACCGCCTCACGAATGAATTCGGCCACGAAGAACCGTTCAGGCCGGTCGGCAATCGCATCCGGCGCGTAGAACGGCCGGCCCTCAGGCAGGCGCGCCACGATAGCCGCCTTCAATTCCTCAATCCCGCCGCCGATGAGCGCCGACACCATGAATACGTCGGCGAACCCGGCAGCAACCAACCGCTCAACCGACGGCAGCAGGTCCTTCTTCTCCTTGACCAGGTCCACCTTGTTCAAGGCGACTACCGCTTTCCGTCCGGCCACGAGCCCGGTGAAAGAGGCAGCGTCCTCGACCGGTCGCGAAGCGTCAAGCACCAGCAGCACCAGGTCGGCATCGGTCAGGGCCAGGTCAATCTCCCGCTTCATGTGCTGCTGCAGCGGGTACTTCGGGTCGAGTAGGCCGGGCGTGTCGAAGAAGACCGCCTGGTGTTCGGGCCCGTTAAGAATGCCGAGAAGGCGATGCCGGGTGGTCTGGGGTCTGGGCGCAACCGCCGCAAGGTGAGTACCCAGCATCCGGTTCAGGAGCGTGGACTTGCCGACGTTCGGCAGCCCGATAATCGCAACGTAGCCGGAACGGAAACCAGCGCTGCTGTCAGCGGTTTCGCTCACGAGGGATGGCTCTGGGCCATTGAAGCACAAAGGACAAAGTACAAAGGACAAAGCAAGTAGCAAGCACTAAGGACAAACCCGACATGGCCCTTCAACTTTGTCCTTTCCGCGTTGCTTTGTCCTTTGTCCTTACTACTTGGTCATTTAGACTGTGTCTCTGTGCTGCCGGTTCAAGCCGGCTCTGAAGCGTAGGCACCGATTCCCTCGAACCGGGCGACTCGACCGGCAACCAATTCCGGCCCGGTCTGTCCGGCGAGTACCCGGTAGTTGGCCATGACCGCATCCTTAAGCAGCCGCGCAGCCTCGTCCCAGTCATGGTGCGCGCCGCCGAGCGGCTCCTGCACGACCTCATCGATGATACCGAAGTCCTTGAGCTCTCGCGCGGTCATGCGCATCGCCTTGGCAGTCTCCTCGCCCCGGGACCCATCGTGCCACAGGATGGAGGCGCAGCCTTCCGGCGTGATAACCGAATAGACCGCGTTCTCTTGCATCAGGACCCGGTTCCCGACGGCAATCGCGAGCGCACCGCCGGACCCGCCCTCGCCGGTGACGACCGCGACAATCGGGACTTCGAACATGGCCATTTCGCGCAGGTTCCGGGCAATCGCCTCGCCCTGCCCGCGCTCCTCGGCACCGACGCCCGGGTATGCGCCGGGTGTGTCAACCAGGGACAGTATCGGCAGGCCGAACCGCTCGGCCAGTTGCATCACCCGCAGCGCCTTGCGGTACCCTTCCGGGTGCGGCATCCCGAAGTTGTGGGACAGCTTGTCCTTGGTGTCCCGCCCCTTCTGGTGCCCGACCACGACAAACGCAACGCCATCAATCCGGCCGAGGCCCGTCACGAGCGCCGGGTCGTCGGCGAACCCACGGTCCCCGTGCAGTTCGGTGAAGTCGGTGACGATCCGTTCGATGTAGTCAAGGGTGTAGGGCCGTCGCGGATGCCGCGCGAGCAGGACCCGCTGCCAGGGAGTCAGGTCGGAATAAAGCTTCGCCTTCTGTTTCTCGATCTGCTCCTGCAGGCGCTTGACCTCGTCCTTCGCCCCGATTGCCGCCAACTCCTCCATACGTGTGACCAAATCGGCCAACGGTTGTTCGAAGTCGAGCCAGCCTTCAGGCATTCTGAGAGACAGGCAGAGGTAGAGGTAAAGGTAGAGGCAGAGGCTGTTCTGCCTTAACCTTAACCTTAACCTTAACC
>CAIVTL010000097.1 GCA_903908785.1 Caldifarciminota bacterium
CGCGCCAGGAGTCGCCCTGGGCGTAGTACTTCCAGAACGCCAGGGTATTGTTGCCCTTGGTCGCATATACGACGCCTGAGCCGTCGGCACAGCCGACCGAGCCCTTCCCGGGTTTCTTGAGTTCGATTCCATCCGGCCACAGGGCTAACTGGTGCCAGGAATCGCCCTGCGCGAAGTACGCGTAGTAGTCCGGTACCTTGTTGCCCTTGGCGGCGTAGATGACCCCGTTGCCCGAGTTGTAAGCCAGCCAGCCGCCGTCCTTCAGGTATTTCGTTGAGGGCGTCAACGGCATCGTCTTCTTCTCGCGCCAGCCGAAGGATGTATCGGCAGGCTCAGATATCCAGAAGCCCCAGTAGCCGAGGTACCCGGTTGCCGTGGCGGTGCCTTGCACCGGCTGGCCGACCGTGCAGTCCAGGACGTAGCCGGCGCCGGTTACCGGTGCGCCGCCCGAGCTCACTGAACTCCGGGGCAGCAGAACCTGCGCGTCCGCGAACGACACCAGAACCAGAAGCACGGAGGCGGCGACGATCAGTCTGTCTCTTGCCATTTCCTCCCCCTTTCAGGGTTTAGTGCTTCCATGTTAAGGTCGGACCCAGATGTACGAGAAGTTGGCGGCCGCAGGGTTGATGTTCCCGCCGGTGGGGTTGTACGCACGCAGCGAGAACGTGTTGGCCGCGGTCACCTCGCAGGTGCCGGAGATGATGATGTTCGTGCTGAAACTCGCCGGGCTGAAGGCACAGAGCAGGTCGCCGGTCGCAAGTCCGGTTAGCGTGAACGTCTGGTTCGAAACCGAGCCAGCCGTTATGTTGGGGAAATCCACCGACACGGTGCCGTACCGCAGGAAACTCATCGTCGTCGGCGTCGTGTTGCCGACCGCGCTGGGATAGCCCCAAATGACGTTCGAACCGGCGCCCTGCGCAATGTAGGTCTGGCCGGTAGTGGCCCAGCGGGCAAGGTCGGCGGGCGCGATGACGTTGGCGGCAATCGTCGGGTCGGGATACGTCCCGGTGAGGTCGCCGCCGGCAGTGCCGCCCGGTGTCACGCCGGTTATCGTTACGTTGCTGGCCGCGGTGACGAGGCCCTTGCCGTTAACCGTGAAATGGCCGACCTGGGTCGCGCTGCCGAACGTTCCGACGTTCGAGTTGACCGTCGCCAGGGTGAGCGTGCCGGTAACCGTACCGGTTACGTCGCCCGACGCCGTGTGGGTGTGACTCGTGGTTGCGTACTTGCTGGACAGCGCCGTTGTACCTTCATACAAGTCGGTGACCACGCCGCTGCGTCCTGCGTCGTTCGCGGTGCCGGGCGTCGCGGGCGCCCAGGCGCTGCCGCTCCATGACATGACCTGGCCGCCGGAGGCGCCGCCCTGGTCGATTGTCCCGAGTGCCAGCTTCGCGCCGCTGTTGAGCCCGGCGTACCCGTTCGCCACGCCCTTGTTGGCGGTCTGCTCATACCCCGAGTGCGTGTGGCTGGTCAGGGAGAATGCCGCCGCCTGAAGCCCGTCCAGAAGGTCCGCGTCCAGCCCGTTCCCGGTCCCGGTGTACAGCCGGGCGTTCGGCACCTTGGTGCTCGCGTCCAGCCCGGCGTAACCGCTGGCCGCATCCTTGTTCGCGGTCTGTTCGTAGCCGGTGTGGGTATGCCCGACCGGGGCGAAGGCGGCCGCGTCCTGGCCGTCGACCTTGTCCGCGTCTGCCGCTTTCAGACTGTACGGCGCGCTGACCAACCGAACCCTCGGTGTGGTGACTGTCGTCCCGACCGTCACCTGCAGGTAGCAGTCCGGCCCGTCCGGCAGGTTGGCAATCGGCGTCAGCTTGCCCATGATTACGTTGAAGATACCGTTGGCGATGGCCACGCCGGTCTGCATTTCGGTCCAGACCGCGGTCCCGCCGGTCAGGGTCGTGAACAGCTCGAACTTCAGGTCGCGAGTCCCGGTGATGGGATTGCCGGCCGCATCGGTCAGCTTACCCTGATAGTTGATGAGCGCGGGAGCGGAAATCGCGTCAGTCTGGGCGGTGCTGACGCCGGGCTGAGCCGCGAAGGCCAACCCGACTAGGACCAGGCAGCAGAGTACTGCCCTGATGTGTTTCTGCATCTTACCTCCTAATGCATATGTGGCGGCGCCTCTATTATGCCGTCTACCCGGCCGCCGTTGCGGGCGGACAGCAATCAGTTATTTGGCAGTTGGAATAGGAAACAGACCGGACTTCACCCGCGGCAAGTATAGCTTGCGCTGACGCATTTGTCAACATTGGCGTCGCGGTACCGCAACGCCGTACTCCAAGGCAGAGGCGGGTTCGCACCCGCCCCTGCTGTTGTGAATGGGTCCTATCGGACCTGTAGGCCCTTATGCCCTAGCGCTGTACCACGAGTCTTTGAGTCCTCGCAAAGCCCTCGCCGGAGAGCTTCACGACGTACACACCGTTGCGGAGGTGCCGCAGGTCGAGGTTCACTGCCCCGGCGCGGCCCAATGCCAGCGTTCGCGTCAGCACCGTTCGGCCCGCCACGTCGTAGAACGTAACGGAGGCGGCTCCGGCCCTGGGCAAACCATAGGACAGCACGGCGCGCCCGGCGGCCAGCGGGTTCGGGGCAATCGTCATTCGACAATCGCCCAGCGCCAATTCGCCTGCCGTCACGCCTTCGCGGCCCGGGGCCGGGCCGACGATTGCCGCGCTGAGCGTGTACCGCCAGAACTGGCGGGTCTTGTTACCCTTCAAGGCGAAGAACACGCCGTCCCCGAACGCCGCGATGTCCCCGCCGTCTTTGACCCTGACCCCGCGTCCTGACGACCCGATGCTGGGGATGGTCTCCAGGTCGGACCACAGGTTCGTGGCCACGTCGAACTTCCAGTACTCGAGCGTGTTCGCGCCTTTCAAGGCATAGACCGCGCTGTCGTACCAGGCGGCGGAGCTGCCGTCCTTCGCCTTCCGGTTCTGGTGGGTGACCGGGTGGTAGACCGGCATGCCCGGCAGCGCCGCGTCGAGCCAGGTGTCGGCCCGGGTGTCGTACTTCCACAACTCGCCGTACTTGGGCTTGTGCGCGTAGATGTAGCGCTCGCCGTCGTAGACCAGCCACGAGCCGTTGTCCCACTTGACGCTCGCACCCATCGGCGCGACCGGCATCACGCTCCAGTACCGGGCCGTCGCGTTGTACCGGCAGAAGTCGTTCTTGCCGCCCTTGAGCAGGTACACGTAGTCGGTGTCTTGCTTATGCACGAACGACAGGTCGGTGCCGCCCTTGACCTTGCGGCCGCTGCCGGCGGGGGGGACGTTGGCCAACTGGCTCCATGAGTCCAGCACCGCGTCATAGCTCCAGAACCCGAAGGTGTTGTTGCCTTTAGTAGCGTAGACGTAGCGGTTGCCGTCGCCGACCGCCGTCGCCCCGCCTGCCGGCAGCTTTCCCTCGATGCCGGTCGGTATCCCGCGGCGCAGGCCCCAGGTGTCCGGCCCCGGGTCGTAGCAGTAGAAGTCGGCGAGCTTGTTGCCCTTGGCGCCGAAGAACCGGCCGCGGCCGCTCAGGAACGCCAGCCACCCGCCTTTCTTCACCGCCTTGCCGGACGGCAGCAGCGGCATTGACGCGGCCTCGTGCCACCCTTCCGGCCAGGGCGGACGCCCGAGCACCTTGCAGACGTGGCTGAGCGCATCATTCGCCCGGTACTCATCGGCGGCAAGCCGGGTCGAGCACCGCACGACGTACGGCCCGCACACGCTGAACCGGAGCGGCCGGAAGACCCGCAGGTAACTGGCCCCGGGTACGAGCGTAACCAGCCCCGAGTCCCGGTACAGCGGCGTGCCGTTGGTGTGGTCAATCGTGAAGAGAGCGTAGAAGGTTTCCGGGCAGTTGCCGTAGTTCGCGACCCGGGCCGAAGGTGTGACCTGCAGAATCGTGTCCGCGACCGGGCCCGGCGCCAGAATCTGCGCGGTTCCGACGTCGTGGCGGGGAATTATCGGCCAGGGATGCCAATACCCCACCCACGCGACGTAGTTGGAGCCGGGGCTCGTCACCTTGCCGACGGAAGTCTGGTCAACGCTGCCGCGGCCGACGTAGTTGCCGGCCCGGGCCTTGCGCCCGCCTTCGTCGCGCACCCACTCCTTGAGCCGGTAGGGCGTCTGCGCGAATGCGGCCGCGGCCAGCAGCAGCGGAATGAATATTCGGTTCATCGATGCCTCCTTTGGAGAGGCGGCTTTAGCGAACCGGCGCCGGCGGTGTGCCCGGTTCCAGCCGCTCGCCCCTGTTTTCAGGAGGCTTCGGTGCGACCGGCAGCCTCATGTTTTCGCTGCCGCGCCTGCTCCCGGCCGCGCGCCACGTAAACGCAGCCGAAGAATGGCCGCCCGCGAGCTCGTAGACGTCGAACCCGGAAGCGTCGCTCTTGACGTAGACGCCGTTGCAGTCGTCGTTCAGCGTGACGAAGACCTGCAGCGGGTGCCCGGCGCCGGTCACAATGCAGTCCTGGAACAGCGGGTCGAGATTGACCCGGCAGTGGCCGGCGGAGAGCTGCGCGGAACCATAGTCCTCGAAGTACGCCTGGGGCGACTCGGGCGCAAACATCACCCGCTCCCCGTCGCGCGTCGTCATGATGGTACTGACGTTGCCGCGGCCCAGTATCTTCCAGATGTTGCTGCCCTGGTTGTACGCGACCCACGCGTACGCCGAGTCGGTGCCCGAACTGAACGTGCGGAAGAACCCGCCGGAACGGTCGCCGGACAGGTTGCGGGCGAGGCCGTACACGCCGACGGTAGTGCCGTTGAAAGCGCCGCCGGACCCGGACGCGAGCAGATAGACCGTGTCGCTGATGCGGTTGCCCATGGTGGCGACGCCGGTCCCGGTCGTGTCGTGGCCGTAGGCGAAGAGCCCGACGTGCCGGGCCGTGAACGCGCCGCCCGAGCCGCAGGTCAGGTAGTAAGTCGTGTCATTGCAGCCGACGCCGGCGACGCCGGTCCCGTGGGTCGCCGTGTTCGTGCCCCAGGCTCCGAAGCTCGAGTCGAACTGGCTCCGGGCAAACACGCCGACGCCGTTCTGGCTGTTGCCGTATACGCCGGTGCCGGTCGTGCTGGTGCCGGTCACGCCGGTGCCCGACGTGCTCGTGCCGTTGACGCCGGTCGCGGTAGTGCTGTTGCCGTACACGCCGGTTGCCGAAGGGCTGTTGCCGTATACGCCGGTGTTGGTGCCGGTGACGTTGCCGACAATCGCGGGAATGCCGGACTGGCCGGTAGCGAAGGCCGAAAGCTGGACGTCGGCCTTGCCGGTGCCGGAAACGTAGAAGTTCGATGCCGTCTGTTTATTGGTGGTATTCCAGACGAGGTCGGCGGCGTGGCGGTTGTCGAGCATGTCCGCGTTGTCGGTGTAGAGCGACTTCACGCCGTACGCCATCGAGGTTATCTCGGTGCGGGGCTGAAGGTCGATGCCGCCGACGTTGAGGCCGAACCAGCGGCGCAGTCCGCCGATGAACAGGCCGGTATCGGCCGGCTGAAGCGTGAGCTTGACGTTGAACACGCCCCGCTCGACGAGCACGTTCTGGTTCTGGAACCAGAGGGCGGTATTCGTGAAGCTATCGGCGTAGATTGAGAACTTCATCGGCAGGGTGGTGGTGAGGGGATTGCCCAGCGTGTCGGTCAGATACCCCTGGTAGTTCATGAACAGGGGAACGTTGTCGCTTTCGACAACCGTTGCCCGGCCGGGCATGGATGCCGCGGCCAACGCGACGCACCCGAACATTATCAGGCCGAATAGCAGACCGACACCGATTCGGTGCGGCTGCACGGCCCGACGGCGAACTACTGTCCCACTACTCTTTGCGACCCTACCCGGCTTTGCCGTGGCAGTTATCCACACTGTTTTCCACATAGAACCTCCTGTCTGCAGACTGGCCAAATCAATAACCATGCTCAAAGCCCTGCTTGCATCGCCGTCGCGCTTGCGCGCTTCCGACAATGCTGTGTAACCGGACACAAGTTGTCTGACGAACTCTTGTGTTCTTGAAACCCAAGACGTCTAGATTAAAGCATTTACGTGACAGCCTGTCAAGTCCGGCATGAGTGCCTAAGATCCGGGATAGGAGTCCGCCACTCGGACGCAAGGACACAGCGAAATAGTGAATTGAGAATGATGAATGGTGAAAGGCGGATTCGAGTCTCACAACTCTCCATTCTCTATTCACTATTCTCCCATCTCCCGTTTCCGGGCCGGGGGCTTTAAGTACCTGGTTGTCGTTCGGGTCGGTGATGGACGCGGTGCCGTTTGGCGGCCGTTCGCCGTCGCCGGCGCTCTGGGCAGTTGCTGCCGCTGGCGCCGCTGCGACCCAAGCCAGAACAAGGACGAACGCAACCGTGACCGGCATACGCCTCCTGGTCTAACTGATTCGGAGTTAGGAGCGGGGGGACGACTACTTGAGCAGCCGCACGACATACTGGGACGTGGGCCGCACTCTCGACGAGTCGCCGACCGTCCTGATAGTGTATAATTCTACTCCCGCGGCGCTTGCCGTGTCAACCCCGGCGGACGAAAGGCAGGGGCGGGCCGAAGCCCGCCCCTGCTGGTCAGAATAGGTCCTATTGGACCTGTAGGCCCTATCCTCTAACGCTGCACCACCAGCTTCTGCGAGCTCGCAAAGCCCTCACTTGAGAACTTCACAAGATACACGCCGTTGCTCAGATTCCTCAGGTCCAGATTCACGATGCCGCTGCGGCCGGCCACGAGCGTCTGCTCCATGACCTTCTGCCCGGCTACGTTGTGGACACTCAGCCGCGCCGGCCCGGCCTTAGGCAGGCTGTAGCGCAGCGCCGCGAAACCGGCCGCGAGCGGATTCGGACTGATCGCCACTCGGCAATCGCCCATCACCAACGGGCTGGCCATCACGCCCTCGCGGCTCGCGGGAGCCATTAGCGTCGCGGTGGGCACAAAGCGCCAGAACTCGAAGCTCTTGTTGCCCTTGAAGCCAAAGACCGCGGTCGCCTGGTACTCGGCCAGGGCCGCGCCGGCC
>CAIVTL010000098.1 GCA_903908785.1 Caldifarciminota bacterium
CTCGATTACCTGCATACCCGGCGCTTGGTCGATCATAGCGTCTGCCGTCGTCGTCGGAGACCTGCATCCTGAGAACAACATCATCGTGGACACGTTCTACGTCCGCGGAACGACTAGCGACAGCATATGGGTCAAGTTCCGAATGCCGCCGGATACCATTCATGGTGCGGGCTTCACTCCCGGTGCGGAAGCCTATTGCGGTGGCACCGACCCTGCATCGTTCTGGGTGCTCTTCAGCATCTATGACAGCGCAGGAACGCCGGAGCTGTATGCCGAGTCCAGTCAGGTCATGCTCAACCCCGGAGATTCCACGGACATCGAATTCCCGCCCATGGTATTCAGCGCGCCGGGTGCATATCTGGCTGTCGGTTTCGCTCGCATCGAGCCGGGTGGCCGTGTGTATGCCGACTCGCAGTATTTCTGGGTCGCGTGGGAGGCAGTCAGCGAGGAGAGCCTCCAGCCGCAAGCCGCAAGCCACAAACTCGCAGCCACGGTCGTGCGGGTGCTGCCGCTCGGCACGGTCGCGTTCGACGCAATGGGGCGGAGAGTCCGGAATCCGAAGTCCGGAGTCTATTTCGTCCGAGCTGTCAGCGGTGAGCTGTCAGCCGTAAGCTGTCAGAAGGTCGTCATTCAAAGGTAGCAGCCCATGTCATTCCGAGACGGAGCGAAGCGGAGTCGAGGAATCTCGGCCCCTCAGGCGAGACCCCTCCGTCGGCGTCGGGGTGACAGACACAAAGGAGGTCTGATGAAACTCTGCATTCTGGTTTCCGCCATCTGTCTTCTGACTTCGGTCGGCTTGGGGAACGACGTCGGCGTAGACACGATTCTCGCCCCGAGCGGCACGATAGACTCCGGTGTCGTCGTCACGCCCAGGGCTGTCGTCGCGAACTACGGCACGAGCGCCGAGAGCTTGTGGGCGTTCATGGCCGTGGACGCGGGCGCGATAATCTACCTGGACAGCCTCTGGCTGCCCGCCATTGCCCCGGCTGCAAGAGAGACACTCACGTTCGCGCCGTGGACGCCGACCGGCCGCGACAGCGAGACGGCGGTGTCGTGGACCGAATGCAGTGGCGACACGTTCCCCGCTGACGACACGGCCAGGGTCAGGTTCCTTGTGCGCGTGGTCGATGCCGGCCTGACCATGCTTGTGGTTCCCGACACTCTCGACTCCGGCGTGCCGATACTCCCGAGGGTCCGGGTGTGGAACTACGGGAATCAGTCTCTGTGGGGATATCTCCGGTTCCGTGTTGACTCGACCTACAACTCGCGGTCCGGCGACATCCATCTGATTGCCGGCGGCGCGACTATCGTTTCTGCCGGAGACTCGTGGTACCCCCTGCCAGGGTACCGCGTGTTGGCCTGCAGCCTGTTCGTGCTCCCAGCCGATATCTGCATCGCGTCCGGCCTCGAGACGCTCTGGGTTCGTGGGGGGACGATATCGGTCGACGTTGACGCCCGCGCCGTGCTGGCTCCGATCGGCGTCATCGACACGACCATGCTAATCACGCCCGCAGGCCGCTTCGGCAACGACGGCGTCGACTCGGTTGAATTCTGGGCGTTCTTCAGCATCCGCGACTACGGCGGCGTAGTAGTCTATGCCGAGTCAACCCAAGTGCCACTCGGCCCCAATCGCACGTCGGATGTTGAGTATCCGTCTATCAGGTTCCACGTCCCGGGCAACTACACCGCGGCCTGCTCGGTCCACATGTCCGGTGACCAGAACTCAACCAACGACGTGAAGAAGGTCATGTTCCGCGTGGTGCCGCGCGTGACTGGTGACATCGGCGTCGTTGCGATACTCTCGCCGACAGATTTGGTGCCGCCAGATTCGTCGTTCGTTCCGACCGCGGTCTGGAGGAACTATTCCGCCTACGCCAAGCGCTACGACGCCTACTTCTCAATCCGCAACCGGTACGGCGTGCCAATCTACTTCCAGAGCCTGACAGAACTGCTGTTGCCCGCAGAAGAAGACGACACTCTCTACTTCCCCAGCTTCAACGTTGGCAACGATACCGGCACCTGGTGCGCATTC
>CAIVTL010000099.1 GCA_903908785.1 Caldifarciminota bacterium
GGTTGACAGGATCTTCCGCTTGATCGCCTCCGCGGGCGCCTTGGGTCGAAGCGCATTCCTGCCAGCCAGGATCGCTCGGGACAGGAAGTTTCGCTTGTGCCTGCTCATGGAATCCGTGGCTCGACACCCGAGGAGTCGTTGCGGTTGTTGAAGACCGCCAGCGTCAGATGATACTCATGGCCCTCAGCGTCGCGTGCGACGCCAAGGTCTGCAGGCCAACTGTAGGACATGACCGCCTCCAGTTCTTGCTTGACTACCTCAGTTCCCGGATTGCCACGATGAACGGGCTTATCTTCTTCACTTGCTCCTCGACGGACTTGCCCTGCAGTAGGCTGGTGCGTTCGAGCGCGCCCTTACCGCCGGGCGACATCGCGATGAGGCTGCGCAGGAAGTCGGCCTTGACTGCAAAGTTGACGTTCTGGGGCAGGACGGATGCCCTCTCGTAGAAATACCTAGCGTTGAGTGACGAGACTACAATTCCGACGACCTCGCCGTGGTGGTTGAACAGCGGGCCGCCGCTGTTACCCGGCTGCACCGGATTGCTTATCTGCATCAGCCTCGGGTCGTCGTCCAGGCCGCTCAGAGAGCTAATCGTCCCGGAGGAGAACTTTGCGGACTGCCCGAGCACAGTCGAGAGAGGGAATCCGAGTGTGAACACATCTGTTCCTGGGCTAACATCCGCCGACGTGCCAACTGCATAAGGTATAGCGTCGCTCGTCAGCTTCGAGAGCGTGAAGCCCTGCATCTTGAGCAGAGCGATGTCATTCAGCTTGTCCTTGAACATGACTGTTGCGTCGAAAGCAACGTCCTTGATCGGGAAATAGACCTCGATGGTCTTGATGCCATCTACGACATGGAAATTGGTCGCCACGATGCCATCTCCAGAAACAAGAAATCCGGTTCCGACTGACGGCACGTCGCGGCGCGTCTCGGCCCTCTCCGACGGCCCGCCGCCGCCGCTGGGGCTTGCGGGGTATGTCCTTGTGAAGGTCATTTCGAACTCGGAGTCCCTTACAGGGTCTCTGAGCGTAAGCTTGAACTGGTTTCCATCAATGGTCGCGACCGACGACTGCTTGGAATGGTCTCTTAGGTAGAACGTGGTGCGGAAGACACCAGGATTCGATGTCCGAGTGAACTCCGTCTTGACCTGACCGGGCTTCCATGTGGCGGCCGATGTGCTCAGGACGAACGCGACGAAGTCTCGCCGTGGCCCGCTGAGGGAGTCTCGCATGATGCCGACTTCATAGGTGTACTCGTCCTCTGACCAAATGCCCTCCAGCGGGTCCAGGTTTGTGTCACGCGCGTCTAGATACTCCGTGAGCTTGTCGCGAGTCATGCTGATGACCTCGCCTTGCGAATATGGCGCCATCACGGCGGACTCGTTGAACCCGGTGTAATGCTCCTTGACGTGCGACACGGCCAACCTCGCCGTAGCTGGCATCTGACCAGCCCACTCACTCTGTGCGCGGCAAGTGAAGACCTTGCTGCCCCATGTGTCAAAGAACTCAAGGGTCACGTATTGCGTCGGGTAGTAGTTGTACGTGATGTAACAGATGAGCGTCGCCAGCCGCTCCGTTTCTTCGGATGACTTGACGTCTCGAATGTCTACTAGCTGAAAACCTGCACTGGCAAGACCGTTCCTGACAATCATCTCCACGCCGTCCACGTCATTCGTCCTCAGTGGCGCGATAGCGACGTTCTTGTAGGCGTTCAGCGTCGTTCCTGGCCGTATGTAGCTGTCGTCCGGCCTAGCGTAGGGACCGCAGCAGCCGGCCAACAGGGCCGTCGCGACAAGCGCGACCAAACGTGCATCCTTCATCGTGTCTGCCACCTTCCTTGGTTCAGAGTTCGACCAGCAAGTCCTTCTTCTTGAAGTAGCTCGACGCATGTGTATCTTCCTTGAGCAACCTGACGATGGAGTTGTGATACTCGGCCCAGCATAGCACGTGTCCACGCTTCTTATCGTCGTCGGCGAGCGCACGGGACCTAAGAATGAGACCCTTGTGTCCCTGCAGA
>CAIVTL010000100.1 GCA_903908785.1 Caldifarciminota bacterium
CAGCTTCAGGGTGGCGATGTGCAATTGCACAAACCGGTTGTTTACCAGACGGCAAAGTCCGAAGTCCGAGGTCCGATGTCCGAAGTTCAAGGCGAAACTGGAAAGTCGGGCAATCGACAATCGACAATCGACAATCGACAATCGCGTCGCCTCCTCGGCGCAAGGACTCGCGCCCGATGCGCGAACAACTCCGCTCCCGCCGACTCGAACAGCGCACACTCCGCACCCAACGCTTCTGGTCAAGCGTGAAGCAGGCAGACGACATGACGGTCGCCCTGCTCCACTCACTGCGCGTTCCACTTGCCCTGCACCGCACCTATCTCTCCTTTGCCCGCGCCTGCTGCTCGACCATTGACGCCTTCGAGGCGGCTCGGCCCGAGGTGGTCGAACGCGAACTGGCCAAACTGGTCCAGCCCGCAGCCGCGCAAGGCCTTGACCCAAAGGTACTGGCACAGATACAGTCAGCCTGCACCCAGGTCTTCCGCTCGCAACCTACTGCCGAATGAGGCGGCCTCCAGTCTGGCCGCTGCTGCTCCTGCTTGCGGCTCCTTCGCTGCACGCCGCACCCGTCCGGTACGCAATCTCGGCCACGCTCGACGACGCAGCCGGCATCCTCCATGGCCGGGAGACACTCAGCTACACGAACCAGACCGGCGACACGCTCGGCTCGCTCTGGTTCCATCTCTACCCCAACGCGTTTCGAGACCGCTCCACGTCTTACGCCCACGAACTCGAGGCCATGGGCAGATTCGACTTCTCGCTTGCCCGTGAATGCGACCGCGGATGGATGACCATTGACTCGGTCGAATCAGGCGGGCGGGCGGCCTTGACCGCGCTGACCGAAACCGAACTTGGGCTCTTTCTCAGCCCTCCGCTCGCTCCCGGCGAATCACTCAACCTTGAGATTGCGTTCACGACCAAGGTACCTGCCGCGTTCTCCGAACTTGGCCGCAGAGGCCGCAGCTTCGTGCTTGCCCACTGGTACCCGCAAGTCGCTACGCACACCGAAACCCGCGGCTGGCACACCGAGGGCTACCACGTCCTTGCGCACTCACCCGGCGAGTTCGGTGACTATAACGTAGCGATCACGCTGCCATCGGACATGGCGGTCGGCGCGACAGGCAAAGAGGACGACTCCAACCGGGCGCGCTGGCCCCCGAAGATACGACCGGGCAGACGCGACTCGGCCAAGACTCTGCGTTACACGGCCACGAACGTCACCGACTTCACCATGGTCGCACACCCTGACCTTGTCCTGCTTCAGGATTCGGTCGAGGGCACGGGCATCCGTGTCTTCGCGCGCTACCCGGTCAGGTTCGATTGGCTGAACGCCGTTGCACTCGCGAAGGACATCGTCAAACGGTATTCCGAATGGTACGGCCCGTGCCCATTCCCTCATCTGTCCATAGTCCAGGCCGACGGCGTTGTGTCGGCCGACGCCTCGTATCCCGGTCTCGTCGTTATGGCCACGCGGTCGATTCCTGCGACGCGCATTTTCGAACAGGCGCTGGCGCGACAGATTGCGCTCCAGTGGTTCTCTTACGCGCTTGGGCCGGACGAGCTGCGCGACCCGTGGATTGCACAAGGCCCGGCTGTGTATTCGGAAATCCGCTACATGAGAGAGAAGTACGGCCCGACCAACCTGCTCGACAACCCCCTGCTCGGCTGGCTGCTCAAGGGCGCGGGCGCGGAGTACTATCACCGCGTGTTCTACTACGCCGCCGCGTCCAACCGGATTCTCAACTCCGACGCTCCCACGTGCCGCGACCAACTCGGCTTCACTGCCGAGAACCAATCCAAACCCGGCCTGCTCTTCCTCGAAGCCGAACGCGAACTCGGCCAGCCGAAGTTCGACAACCTGCTGCGGGAATATCTGCGCGCATCGGCCGGCACCCATGCGACGCCTGAGCAACTCGCGCGCTTCTTCCCTGATGTTGTCGCCCGAATGGACCCGAAAGACACTCTCGCGTTCGCCAACTGGGGCCGCCTCGGCTCCGGCAGCGTCGAAGTCCGCCCGGTCGTGGCCCTGCCCAAGACCGACAAGTACCAGATTTTCTTCGGCCCGTACGCGTGGATTGACAACTACCACGGGCTCCAACTCTCAGGCTGGGCCCAGGGTCGCCAGTTCTACGACGCCGGGCCGCTGCGCGGCCGCCACCAATGGACCGTCAGCGAAATCTATAGCACGAAAATCAACGACTGGCACTCCAGCGTCAACTACCAGACTCCGCTCACGTTCGTAAGCGACCGGCTCCGCGTCTACGCTGCGTTCGACTACTCAAAGATCGACTACGGAGCAAAGCTCTACTTCAGCCAGGAACTGGGGCCGGTATTCAGACAGCCGAAAACGACAATCGACATCGGGTACCGTTATCTCAACGTCAAGGACGATACCTTTCGCGACAAAAGGGCGTGGCAGCTTGCTCGGACGGCGGACATCCGCCTCAGAGTCGCCCAGACCTACGAATCTCGGCTGTTCCTCGGCAGTGCCCAGGCGTATGTACGCAAGGGCATGCCTGCACTCGGCAGCGATTCTGACTACGTACGTCTGGGACTCGAGCAGTCGCACACGTGGCGGGGGCTCCGACCGCTCAACCTGACGCTACGGGTGTTCGCGGGCTACGTCTGGGGCAACGTGCCGAAACAGGACCAGTTCTACCTCTCCGGAGGCCTTTCCAGTAACCCGGCCGAACCGGTCAGTTGGGGCTACGAAGGCTGGACATCAGGGCAGGAACACTGGCACTACGACGCCGACGTCAACTGCCGCGGCTACGCGGGCGGGTACGCCACGGGCGACGGGTACGTGCATGGCCGCGCCGCCTATGGATTCAACTTTGAAGGAAACGCCCCCAAATTGGCACTCTCCCTGGTGTCATTCCACCCCTTCTTCGACCTGGGCAACGTCGGCGACAACCTCAGCCAGCCCGACTTCTTCAAACCCCGCATGGATGCCGGAATCAGGCTCAAGCTTGGGCCGCTCTACGCCGACTTCCCCATCTGGCGCTATAAAGTCGGCTCAGGCTCTCACGAGTTTGCATTCCGCTGGATGCTGGGCTTGAAGATGGGCGGCACCCTCGGTGGCTCCTGACCCCTCCCCAGCGTACCGCCAACCGCCGACCGCCATCCGCCAATCTAGAATGGAGTAGACCGCGAAGGTCACCGAGTACGCCAAGTGGAAATGGAGGCCAGGCCAAGAAACCATGAAACGAGTGGATGGCCTCTGACTGCCGCCAACTGGTCACTATAGACTGGTCACTGGCACCTGGTACCTGGTCACTGGAAACTCGCAGGTGAAAGCGGCGCGGGACTGGGCGTCGCAGGCGGTTCTCGAAGCGGCCATACCAACGGCGTGGCAAACAACGGGGCAGAGAGCGAGGCCGGCGGCGGCGCAGGCGCTGGGGGCCGCGGCGCGGAACGTGGCGGCCAGGACCTCGGCCGGAACCTCGGTCCAAACCGCGGCCAAGGCCCTGCCCATCAACGCACTCATCCCCGCCGCCGCCGCAGCCGTGGTCGCCCAGTCGAGCGCGGCCTTAGACGCGGCCTTGACCACGACGGCGAGGACCTCGTCAAACACAACATGGGAGACCATCTTCCCCACCGGGCGCTGAGTTGCAGTTCCTCCGCCTAACCGCCCGAGCCGTTGGCGGATAGGCATGAAAGCCGGCTAAGCGGCTTGTATACTTCTTAGTATGGAGACCGGAGGAGGCACGATGTCAACTTTCTCGAACAGGACGTTCATCTTCGCGCCCGAACTCGGAGCAAAGCTTCGCGCCCCGCGCCGCTAGCGTGACGGGCCGTCGTTCCTGACTCCTGCACTGCAAACTGCCAACTGGAAACTGGAAACTCGCGCCCATGGCGCGACGACCCCATGATCTCTCTATCCCTGTTCCTGACACTAGACCACTGGACCACTACTCTTCACCAATCCTCTCCCCCGCTTGACTCGCGGCCACACTCGCGTATCTTCACGTGCGATGGTATCGAAATCCCACCCTGCCTTGACGGGAGTAGAATTGCTTATTATGGAGCTTGTCTGAAAACTAGCCCGCATCGTATGGCTCACTGACGGCGTCTATATATGTAGATGCCATCCCGCCTGACATTGTCACAGCAGTTCAAGAGGAGGTGAGTGAGTCATGCCGTTCCTTCCCTATGACCAGAATCAGAGCTTTCTGTTCCCACCCCATCTGAATGACTGGGTTACCGACTGCCATCCGGCCCGGGTTTTCTCCGACCTCATAGACAAGCTGCGCATCGCCGGGTTCAAGAATGCGGCGGTTGAGGGTCGTCCCCGTTTCGACACGCGGATGATGCTCAAGGTGCTGCTTTGGGCCTATGCCAACGGCGTCCGGGCCAGCCGCAAGATTGAGGACCGGTTGGACTCGGACGTTGTCTTTATGTGGTTGTCCGGGCGTCAGACCCCTGACTTTCACACCATCTGCGACTTCCGCCGGTGCAACGAGGCAGCGATAGACCGGCTGTTTGCCGAAGTCATCGTGCTGGCCAAGGCGCTGGGAATGCTCCGGTTGGG
>CAIVTL010000101.1 GCA_903908785.1 Caldifarciminota bacterium
CGCGCAAGTCAAAAGGCAAACTGCAAAAGGCTGAAGTCGAGATGGCCCGCGACGGGTTCGGCCTTTGGACTCTGTCCTTGGAACTCCACCCGGCGGTGCCTCGGCAGGTGTAACTCGCGCTTCTGCAAAGGGTTGTCCGCTATCGTCACCCGCATTCCTTGACAGTCTTGCGCCGTCCGATAGAATCCCCAAATGGCCATCACCCCGCTCGACATCAAGAAGAAGACCTTCTCGCCGCAGGTGCGCGGCCTGTCCAAGACCGAGGTCAAAGAGTTCATGGAACTTGTCGCCACGGAAATGGAAGACCTGCGCAAGGAACGCGCGCTGCTTGCCGAAAAGACAGAAGAGCTTTCCGGACGCGTCGCAGCCTATGAGAAGACCGAGCAACTGCTGAAGGACACGCTGGTGACCGCGCAGAGGGCGACCGGCCAACTGCGCGAGGAAGCGAAGAATGAAGCCGAACTGGTAGTCGAGAAGGCAAAGCTTGAGGCCGAACGTATCAGGCTCGAGGCCGGGCAGCAGGCCCGGAACCTCGCCGATGAACTGCGAGCGCTGGAGATGAAGCGCTCGAACCTGACCGACGAGATTGCGGCCATCGCCCGGACGTACCTGGCGATGGCCGAACGCATGAACGACAGGAAGATGAGTGCTGAAGCTGCAGATAGAGCAAAGCGTACAGGCGATACGGACTAAGACCGGTTTTCGGCCCGAACTCGGCATCATCCTCGGCACCGGGCTCGGCAAGCTGGCCCAAGACGTCAAGGTCGATGCCGTGATTCCCTATGAAGACATACCCCATTTCCCGATTCCGACCGTGGAGAGCCATCGCGGCCGGCTGATTCTCGGCGCCCTGAGCGGGCGCGCGGTCGTGGTCATGCAAGGCCGGTTCCACTACTATGAAGGCTACGACCCGCAGCAAATCACCCACCCGGTGCGCGTTTTGAAGGAGCTGGGCATTCACACGCTCATCGTCTCCAACGCGGCGGGAGGAGTGAACCCGCAGTTCAGCGCCGGCGACGTGGCGGTCATCACCGACCACATTAACCTGACCGGCCAGAACCCGTTGCGGGGGCCGAACGACGAATCGCTCGGCCCCCGGTTCCCGGACATGTGCGCGTGCTACGAACCGGCGCTGGTGAAGCTGGCCATCGACGTCGCGCTCAAGCTCGGCATCCGGCTCCACCCCGCGGTCTACGCGTGGGTTACCGGTCCAAACCTCGAAACCGCGGCCGAGTACCGCTACATCCGGACCATCGGGGCTGACTTGGTCGGCATGTCGACCGTACCCGAGGTCATCGTCGCCCGGCATGCCGGGCTGCACGTGCTCGGGTTCTCGGTCGTCACCGATATGGGCCTGCCCGACGCCATGAAACCGGTGGACCTGCCGCAGGTGCTGCGAATCGCTGCCCAGGCCGAACCGAATCTGACCGCAATCGTCAGCGAGGTGGTGAAACGGATATGATTTACAGACCTGCTTCCCTCATCCTTCATCCTTTCCTTCTTGTCCTGATGCTCGGGGCCGCCGGCTGTCCGAAGCGCGCCCAGATAGCGCCACCCCTGCAAGACGCCCAACAGGCGATTGACCAGGCAAGCGGCGACCTCGAAGCCAAACGGTATCGTCAGGCCGAGGACCGCTTCACGTTCATCATCTTCAACTTCCCGGGCTCGCGCCAGGCATCCGACGCGCAGTACTACCTTGCCGAGGCATATTTCCGGAGCGGGAACTACACCCAGGCGCAGGACGAGTTTGACTTCTACCTCAAGAGCTTCCCGA
>CAIVTL010000102.1 GCA_903908785.1 Caldifarciminota bacterium
CGGTGTATGATGAGCCCTTGTGAATTCTTTCAGTACTGGGACTGACCTATGGAGTCTATGGCCTTGGCAAAGGCATCTCTTGGGCTATTGTATTTCAAGGCGCCAAGAATAATGCCATTCAAATAATCAAAGCCTTGGCTTGGATCGTCGTCATCATACTGAGCAGCTAACGTCAACTGGTTCATCGACGACAGGATGCTTCTGTTTTGTGCCTTGAGGATTACTACGGACGTTGCGAGAGACTCGAAAATTCTACTTTCAAGGCCAGTGTTATGCTTAAATTGATCAAATAGGACATCAACAGCCAATTCTTCCAACTTCTTCCGCGAGGTTATTCCTTTGCTTGGAACAACGACCGAATAGAGGGTCTTGGCCTCGGAGAAGAGAAAGTACTGCCGTCGATCAAGGACAATACCGTTGATATACCATTCTTCAAGAAAGCGCTGTGCTCGATTCGACGGTTCGCTGTCGGAGGCCTTCAAGCTTATTCTATCGCGAACCTTTTGCGTGGCTCTCAGAATCATGATTGATTATAGCCTATTATGAGATATGATCGATTCTTGTGGATGGAATAGAAAACGGACGTTCTTTCTCGGTAAGGTTTTGTCGCCAAACAAGCCTACCCAGAAGGGGAACGTCCGTGAGGAAAGCTATCACCGAAGCTCGTATCGAGGCAACGCCCGAGACCATGGGGGCGCTGGAATTGATCGTACGTGAGGGGGCGCGGAAGATGCTACAAGCCGCCTTGGAGGCGGAGATCGAGGAGCACCTTTCGCGGTTCAAGGGCCTCGTCGGCGAGGATGGGAAACGCCTTGTGGTACGGAACGGCACGATGCCCGAGCGAACGGTGCTCACCGGGGCCGGCCCGATACCCATAACGCGACCGCGCGTCGATGACCGGGCCTTGGACGTCCTTGGGAAGGAACGCTTCACGAGCCGGATACTCCCGCGCTTCATGCGAAGGGCGCCGAGCATCGACACGCTGGTTCCCCTACTGTACCTCAAGGGAATCTCGACCGACGACTTCCCGACGGCGCTGGAGGCCATCCTGGGGCCGCAGGCGAAGGGTTTGTCGGCGAGCACCGTGGTACGGCTGAAGGAGATCTGGACGGAGGAGTACGGAGAGTGGTCGAAGCGCGATCTGTCGGGGAAGAACTACGTGTACGTCTGGGCCGATGGCGTGTACTGCAGCGCACGGCTTGAGGATGAGCGCTCCTGTTTGCTCGTCATCATGGGGGCTGATTCCCAAGGCAACAAGGAGTTGCTAGCCGTTTCCGATGGCTATCGGGAGAGCACGCAGTCGTGGAAGGAGATCCTGCTTGACCTGCGTTCACGAGGGCTCGAGAAGGCACCCAAGCTCGCTGTCTGCGATGGGGCGATGGGCTTCCAGGCCGCCGCCGCGGAGGTCTGGCCCCAGACCCGCATCCAGCGCTGCTGGTTCCACAAGTCCGGAAATGTGCTTGATAAACTCCCGAAGTCCCTTCAGGGGAAGGCCAAAGGCATGCTGCACGACCAGTACCTCGCGCCCACTCGCGAAGACGCGCTGAAGGCCTTCGCCCTCTTCGTCGAGTCATTCGGGGCCAAGTACCCAAAGGCCGTGGAATGCCTGGTGAAGGATAAGGACGACTTGTTCGCCTTCTACGACTTCCCCGCCGCCCACTGGCTTCACCTGCGCACGACCAATCCCATCGAGTCGACCTTCGCGACAGTGAGGCTTCGTCACCGCAAGACTAAGGGCTGCGGGACGCGTAAGGCGACGCTGGCGATGGTTTACAAACTCTGCAGGGAAGCCGAGAAGGGCTGGCGCAAGCTAACAGGGTTCGCGTTGATCCGCCTCGTCGAGGCGGGAATAAGGTTTGTGAATGGGGAGCAGGTTCAAGATGTGGCTGCCTGATCCGAGAAACGTCCGGAAATCCAATCCACAACAATTGACAATATCTCCCTGCCGGGTAATGAATTGCAGAAAACGAAACGTCGCTATTGACGGGTCACATCA
>CAIVTL010000103.1 GCA_903908785.1 Caldifarciminota bacterium
GAATGGCCGGGCTGAAGATACTTGACGTCAGCGACCCGACCAGACCAGTTCAGATTGGTGAGGTAGATACGTCCTACGAGGGGGCAGAGAGCTATTCAGTTGCAGCACGCGACGGCATCATGTATGCCAGTTGGTACTACCCGTACTTCCGCACGTACGATGTGTCGGATCCGGCCCGGCCGCAGCTTCTCGGCGCCTGCTTCCCGCCGGACCAAGAGCCGAAGGATATCGTGCTGCGGGATACGTTCGCATACTCCGTGATCGACTACATGTTCTACGTCATCAACATTGCGCGGTCGGGAGAGCCACAGGTCGTGGGGACGTGCGATATGGTCGCCGGCACTCAGTGGGGTTTGGTCCTTCAGGACACGTTCGCATACTGCGGCAGTTGGGATGGTCTATCCATCGTGAATGTCGCTAGACCTGCGGCCCCACTTGTCGTGAGTCAGACTTCTGGGACTCGTCTCACTACCTTTGGTGTAGCAGTCCGGGACACTTTTGCGTTCATTCCTTCGGGCTACGAGACGCTGTGGGTCTACAGCGTTGCCAATCCGGCAGCACCGTACCCGATTGCGGGCGTGCCGCTGGGGAACGACAACTGGGGCCGCGATGCGGTCATCGCCGACACGCTCCTGTTCGTGGGTTGCGGGCAAAGCGTCGTGGTCGTCAACGTGAAGGACCCGAGCAGTCCAACGATTACCGGTTCACACTCGACACCGGCTTGGACAAGAAGAGTTGTGTTCGCGCCGCCATACCTCTACGCCTGCTGCGTTGGCGGCGGCGTGGCCATCTATGAGACCACACCGGTCGCCATTGCCGAGCGGAAGCAGGACGAAGCAGAGCAGGTGCGGAAGGGGGCGAGCGTGGTCAGGGGAGTGTTGAACTTGGGAGTAGGTAGTAGACAGAGCACAGCATACAGGTCCGAGCTATTGGACATCGGCGGTCGGAAAGTGCTGGACCTTCATCCCGGCGCGAATGATGTGCGGGCGCTGGCACCTGGCGTCTACTTCGTCCGTCAGGCGTCAGGCGTAGAGCGTGAGGCGTCGGGCGTCTTCAAGGTCGTGGTGACCAGGTAGAAAGCTGAGAGTCGGGAATCGAGAGTCGGGAATAGCCAAGAGTCTGCGGGCGCGGGCGAAAGCCGCCGCCTGTCCCGGCGAACTTCCTAGCAACACACGCCCGGAGCGGAATCAGCAGGGCCTAGGCAAGCCCGTATCTACCTAAGCGTCCGAATCAGGCTGTGTTAGGCGCTGCAAGGGCGGTCCGAATTGAGGCCCCGCGAGTCGGAGCGCGAACCGTTTCCAGAACGGTTCGCGGGGCGATTGCCGAGGGGACTCGAAAGGCGACATCGGATGGGATTTCTACGGCGATTCTGAACGCGATATGGGCCGGGATTGTGCGGGGCAGTCCGAAGGCGATAGCGGGCGCGATTTTCAGGCTGGTTGCGGGTTCGGTCCGCGGGCCGTTTCTCGGCGCGGTTTGCGGGCCGACTCGTAAGGCGATTCTGACTCCGGTTTCCGCCGTGGTTCGCTCGCCGGTTCGCGCGGTGTCTTCCGGCGCTCGGGGCTCGTTCCATTCCCCCTGAAGTGAATCACAGAGCGCACAGAGACAACTGAGGGTGCGGGCCGGGTTCCTGGCTTCACCCACTCTGTACTATAAGCGTGCAGTATCGTCGTTTTCGCGAGGATGTTTCTCTCCGCCGCCTCTGTCCCGGGGCCACCAAGTTCTTGGCAACCGCCGGCAAATGTCGCCCGCATTGGCGCAGGAGTCGGGTTCGATTCGGGACTCAATCTGTGGAATCTGTGTAATCTGTGGATAGTCCTTTCCGCGTCCGCCATTCTCGCTTCTGACATCTAGC
>CAIVTL010000104.1 GCA_903908785.1 Caldifarciminota bacterium
AGTGCAGTGTTGGGCATGATTGTCTCGATGGTGATCGCGTTGCCGGCGTCCACCCAGCCCGGGCCGAGCCAGGCGGAGCTGAACGCCGCCGACCAGCAGGGAGCCAACTGGCTTTACGCTACGCACGACTATACCGGTCAGCGTTTCGTAGACCTGAATCAGATTACGCCGCAGAACGTGAAGAACCTGCGCCCGGTCGCGATCTTCCAGGCTTCGGAACTGGGTCCGGTGCAGACCAACCCGCTGGTTTATGATGGCGTCATGTATCTCACGACGGCGCACACGGTGGTCGCCCTCGACGCCGCGACCGCTCACCGCAAGTGGGAATATGTCTGGAAGCCAAAGGACAAGGAAAACTACAACACCAATCGCGGTGCCGCCATCAAGGATGGGCTGGTGGTGCGCGGGACTCCGGATGGCTACCTGATTGCGCTGGACGCCGCGACCGGCGCGCTGCGCTGGGAAAGGCAAATCGCCCACTACGACCAGGGCGAGTTCATCAGCGCGCCGCCGCTGATTGTGAATGACCGGATTATCATCGGCCCGGCCGGTTCCGATTGGGCGGCGAAAGGCTGGGTGGGCGCATTCAAGCTGGCCGACGGCACGCCGCTCTGGAAGTTCAATACCGTACCCGACCCGGGCGAACCCGGCGCCAAGACGTGGGGCAAGGATACGTCGGTGCTGATGCACGGCGGCGGAAATATCTGGACGCCGATGTCCTATGACCGCGCCGCCGGCCTCGTGTACGTCGGGGTCGGCAACCCGGCGCCGGACCTGTTTGACGACCTTCGGCCCGGTGCCAACCTCTACACCTGCGCCATGGTTGCGCTGGATGTGAATAGCGGCAAGCTGAAGTGGTATTACCAGGCCGTTCCGCACGACGTGCACGACTGGGACCTGACGCAGGTGAGCCCGCTCTTCACGTCGACCGTGGGAGGTGCGAAGCGGGACCTGGTCGCGGCGGCGGGCAAGGACGGCCTGCTGCGCGTTCTTGACCGCAAGACACATGCCCTGCTCTATTCGGTCCCGTTCACGCGGCGCGAGAATGTTGACGTGCCGCTGGATACGGTCGGCGTCCACGTCTTCCCCGGGCCGACCGGCGGCGAAGAGTGGAGCGGTCCGGCCTACAGCCGCGTGACCGACATGCTCTACGTGCCTTCCGTGGAACACGGTGCCGTGTACAAGAAAGCCGCGTCGCTGACACCGCCTACCGGCAAGGCATTGTACCTGGGCGGCACGTTTACTCCGGATACCGGCGACGTGGCCCGGGGGTCATTGAGCGCCTTCGATGCCGCCACCGGGAAGCAACGCTGGGTCTACAAGTCCGCGACGCCGATGCTGGCAGGCGTGTGCACCACAACGGGCGGGCTGGTTTTCACCGGCGAGCACGGCAAGGATTTCATGGCGCTCGATGCCCGTACCGGCGAGGTGCTTTACCGGTTCAACACCGGCGGGCCGGTAGGCGCCGGTGTCATCAGCTACTCGGTGAACGGCAAGCAGTACGTGGCGGCAATATCCGGCTACGTCTCGGGCGGCTTCCGGAATATCGGCGGGGGGACGGCTACGGTCGTCATCTTCTCGCTGTAGAATCCTTCGGCAGACGTCCGCTCGCGAGGCAGGCAGAGGAAGTGGCGGAAGGACTCGGGAGACTTCCGATATACCCGAGCGATGTCAAGGCGCGGCGTGACAAGATGGTCGAACTCGTGACGCGGATGATGGAACTGAAGAAGCAGCAGGCCCGCGCCCCGAAGAAGCAGAGCCCCAGCGCCCGCCAACTCCTCGACCAGAAGCTCGCCATCACCGACCAGCAAATCGACTCGCTGGTGTACGAGTTGTACGGCCTGACAGAAGAGGAAGTCAGAATCGTCGAAGGAGGAGGGAAATGATGCACGGAACTATACGGGAAGTGTCCCCGCAAATCCCCGTTGAAGGTGCCGCCGCCGGCTGCCGGTGTGAGGTACTGAGCAGCCACAGGTGTACGTGACGGGGCACACGATGAGACTCTGGGTCGCCACCGAAGACCGTAGA
>CAIVTL010000105.1 GCA_903908785.1 Caldifarciminota bacterium
CAATTCTCCCGTGGAGTGGGCGGCCCAGGGACTGCCCCCAGGGTAGCGTCTGCCGAACTGCGGCGCGGTACGCCAATCCCTTCAACTTCGGTTACTTGAAGCCGAAAGACGAGCCGAAAGACACCTCGAACGGCTTCTGGGAAGGCTTCTGGAACAGGAAGAGGTTAAGGTCTAGGTAAAGGTTGAGGTTCAGGTCAAGGTTGAGGCTAAGGTTGAGGTTGAGACTCAGGCGAAGACGCACGTGCCGACGCCGGTCGCGACACAGGTCAGGATACGTTCAGACGAACGCCGCGTCGTACTTCAAGCGACACAATCCCGCTTCGATTTCGCATTTCGGGCCGTGGTTCGGCCGCTTCGCAGATGTCTTGGTTTCTTTGTGGTAGGACTCCGCTTCCGGTCCGGTCAATCTGCGTGATCTGCGAAATCTGTGGATGCTCCTCCGGCTTCGAAGACCCTTCGGTCGCCTCAGGGCGACATTTCGTGTCGTCTGTGGAGGTTTGCGTCCGGCTCGGAGGTCCGCGCCGGAATCAGTCGGGCGGCTGGTTGTCCAGGCGCTGCTTCAGGCGGAGCAGGAGGTCGAAGGCCTGGAGCGGGGAGAGTTTCTCGATGTCAGTGGCCCGCAGGTCTTGAAGAACCGGGTCTTCGGGCGGCTTGTCGGCGGCGAGGAGTCCGCGGTCGGGCGCGAGCTGGCCGATGGAGAGCGCCTCGCCTTTCTCGAAGTCGGCCTGGACTTGTCTTGCCCGTTCGATGACCGCGAGCGGGAGCCCGGCGAGCCGGGCGACGGCGATGCCGTAGCTTTTGTCGGCCGGGCCTTCCTTGAGTTTGCGCATGAAGAGCACCTGGCCGCGCTGTTCTTTGACTGTGAAGCTGAAGTTGCGGCAGCGGGGCAGGAGCAGGGTGATGTCGGTCAGTTCATGATAGTGGGTGGCGAAGAGCGTGCGGGGGCGGGCGCAGCCGCATTGCAGATTGCAGATTGCAGATCGCAGATTGCTGGAGCCGAGGTTTGGAGTTTGGGGTTTGGGGTTTGGGGTTTCCGTTCGTCCGTGCAGGTACTCCACCGTTGCCCAGGCGATTGCGACGCCGTCGCTGGTTGCCGTGCCGCGGCCGATTTCGTCGAGGATGACCAGGCTGCGAGTCGTGGCGTTGTTGAGGATATTCGCGGTCTCGGTCATCTCGGCGAGGAAGGTCGACACGCCGCGCGAGAGGTCGTCGGATGCGCCGATGCGCGTGAATATCTTGTCTACAACGCCGACCCGCGCGCTCGTTGCGGGCACGAACGAGCCGACCTGGGCCATTATCGCAATCAGCGCGACCTGGCGCAGGTAGGTGGACTTGCCGGCCATGTTCGGGCCGGTTAGGATGATGATTTGCGGAAAGACCGAAGACTGAAGACTGAAGGCCGGCGACTCGGCCGAGGGAGGAGAGAGGAGGGAGGAGGGAGGAGTTGAATCTGCGACTGATTCCTCACCGGCGTGAAGCCGCGCGTCATTGGTGATGAATTGGTGCGCGAGCAGTTTCTCGACCACCGGGTGCCGGCCGTTCGCAATCTCAAGCACGGTGGAGTCGTCGACTACGGGGCGCACGTAGCTTGAGTCCCGCGCAACCCGGGCCAGGCTCGCGAGTGCGTCCAGTTCGGCGAGCAGGGCGGAAAGCGCAAGCACGCGGCCGGTCTGGGCGGCAATGCGGCGTCGCAGCGCGACAAACAGGTCGAGCTCAATCTGCTTGATGCGCTCCTCGGCATTGAGCACGCGGGCCTCGTACTCTTTGAGTTCCGGAGTGATGAACCGCTCGGCGTTGAGCACGGTCTGTTTGCGCAGGTAGTTCCTCGGGACCTGGCCAAGGTAGGACTTGGTTACCTCGATGTAGTAGCCGAAGACTGAGTTGAACCGGACGCGGAGGTTGGGGATGCCGGTGCGCTGGCGTTCGGTCTCCTGCATGCGGGCGATGTAGCCCTTGGTATCCGAGGCGAGCGAACGCAGTTCGTCGAGTTCGGGATTAGCCCCGGGCCGAATCATGCCGCCTTCAGACGTGGCCATGGGCGGGTCATCAACCAGCGTGTTGGTGATGTCGGTCGTGACTGATAAGAAGTCCTCTATGCCTGTCCCGATATGATTTAAGATTGCAGATTGCAGATTGCAGATTGCAGAATTGGAGGGCGCTGTGCAGCCGAGGGCTTTCTTGATTTCCGGCGCAACGAGGAGCCAGTTGCGGAGTGCGATGAGGTCACGAGCGTTGGCCCTTTCCAGCGCGATGCGGGAGCTGATGCGTTCCAGGTCGCCGATTCTACCGAGCAGAGATTCGACTTCCTCAAGCGGCGAACCGGCGTGGGTCAGCTCCGCAACCGCGTCCTGCCTTGCTCGTATGGCCTTGACGTCGAGCAGGGGCGCGAGCACCCAGCGCCGGAGCAGGCGGGTTCCGGCCGGGGACCGGGTGCGGTCGAGCACAGCCAGCAGCGTGCCCTCGGTGGTCGGGCGCTGGTCTTCGGAGCGGAGGCGCTCGACCAATTCGAGGTTGCGGCGGGAGATGCGGTCAATCAGCAGAAAGTCGGCGGACTGATATGGTGATATCTTCCGGATGTGGCTGAGCGCGGTGCGCTGGGTTTCCTCAAGGTAGTGGAGTATCGCGCCGGCCGCGCAGATGCCCTCGGTCATGGCGCCGATGCCGAACCCGTCAAGGTTGGCGACGCCGAAGTGGGTCGAGAGCTTATCGAACGCGTAGTCCTGCGTGAAGTAGTAGTCGTCGAGCCGGGTCGGGCTCATCCGCAAAGCCGCGGCGTCGCCCGGTTGCCACGCCTCGGGCACGAGGATTTCCGCCGGGTCAATCTTCTGGATCTCTTCGTTGAGCGAGGCGGTCGGGACTTCGGCGACCGAGAATTCGCCGGTCGAGACGTCGGCGAACGCGATGCCGTACCGGTCCCCGGCCGGAGATAGGGCGAGCAGGAAGTTGTTGCGCCGGGCTTCGAGCAGGTTCGGGTTGGTTACGGTTCCGGGCGTGATGACCTCGACCACTTCGCGCCGGACCACGGGCTTGTGTGCGTCGGGCGGTTCGAGTTGGTCGCAGACCGCGACCTTGAATCCCTGCGCTACCAGCCGGCCGACGTAGGTATCGAGCGCCTTGGCCGGGACTCCGGCCAGCGGAACCCGGTTGTCCGGGCCGTGCGGCCGCGAGGTCAGGGTCAGATTGAGCGCCTTGGCGCCAATGCCCGCGTCTTCGTAGAACATCTCGTAGAAGTCGCCCACTCGGAACAGGAGCAGCGTGTCCTTGTGCTGCTCCTTTATCTTCCGGTACTGAGTGAGTAGCGGGGTCAGCTTCTCAGGCACGGATTCTAGGAGAATAGTGAATGGTGAATAGAGAGTAGTGAAACCCGAATCCGCCTTTCACTATTCACCATTCTCGATTCACTATTTCGGAGACTGTCCGGTTTCAGGCGGACCTGCCCACGTGGCTTGCCCCGGCCGGTTCGGACTGGAGCGCGGCGAGGACTTCGCCGAGGGTCGAGCGGGCCCGGTCAGTCTCCTCCCTGCCGAGATACATGGCGGCCAGGGCTACGAGCGGGGAGACGTCGCCCTTCTGCCGGCCGGCGAACCGTTCGAGCAGCCGGATAGCCGCGGGCAAGTCTTCCTTCTTCTGGTAGATTTCCGCGAGCGCGACCACCAGGCCCGCGTCATTCGGTACCTTGCGTAGCAGTTTCTCGTACAACGTGGTGATGTCCTCGAACTTGCCCGCGTCAAAGTAGGCGCGCTCAAGCCGGCTACGGACCAGCGCGTTCTTGTCCGGCGCCAGTTCCAGGATGTCGTTCCAGGTGCGGATGGCGGCATTGGTGTCGCCCTGGCTCAAATGGTGGTCGCCCATATACAGCCGGGCCGGGATCGAACCCGGGTCGAACTTCAGCGCGGTCTCGAACGCGGTCAGGGCCGCGCCCGGGTTGTTCTTCGGGTAAGCACGGCCATACTCGGTGTAGAGCCGAGCCGCACGCTGGCGGTGGGCCTGGTTCCGGGCCAGTTCCTTGAGCAGTTCCTCGCATTTGTCCCACGCCCCGGTCTCAATGTAGAGTTCTGCCAGGTGCTCCGCGCTCCGGACGTCGGTCTTGTCGAGGTGCACCAACTCCTCAAGAATAGAAATCGCCTTCACCTTCCGGTCCGCCTTCATGTAGTCGCGGACCAGCGCCTGCAGCACTTTCTTTTCGTCGCGTTTGTCCTGGTTGCGGCGCAGGGCCAGGTTCTCGTGAATCTTGATGGCCCGCTCGGTCTCGCCCTGCTGCATGAACAGGTCACCGAGCCGGATGTAGGCGTCAACGTTGTCCGAATCAACCCCGACTGCTTCCTTGAGCCGGGCAATCGCGTCCGTGGTGCGGCCGTCCAGCGCTGCCTGTAGACCCTCTACGTAGGCGGGTACGGCGGAACGGCGTTTGCGCAGGAAGTCGCGAACAATCGGGTACAGCGCGACCACGAGTACCGCGAGGATAACGACAATCAGCCAACTCATCAGGCACCTCCATCCGCGGATTCCTGCCGGTCCGGCGCGGGTCTCGGCGGGTACTCGCCTTCCAGCGGCGCATTACGCAGGGCGCGCAGTTCCTCCATCAGGGCGTCCTGGGCCTTCTTCTGACGATAGAGCCGGGAGCGGAGTTGGATTTCCGACACCAGCGTGAAGATGCCCACGCAGAGCGCGCCGAACGCGAACGAGTAGAGCATCACGAACGCGACCGGCACGTCGTAGTAGGTCTTGTTGAAGACCACCGCGTTGGTCATGGTCTGGGAGTTGGTGAGCGCGAGCACCAGCACCACGACGAACGCCAGCAGAATCAGAATGACGCGGAATATAACCACAGAATCCTCCTTAACATACGCGGAGCGGACAATTCAGAATTCAGAATGCAGAGACCAGAATGCAGAGCCTCCGGACATTCTGACTTCCGGTTTCTGATTTCTGACTGCTGCATTATCCCGTTACCGTAGCTGCGGCCCGGGCCGGAAGTTCGGCGACCGGGGTCCAGCCGTTGATGCGCGTGACCCGGCAGCGAACCTTGTCGCCGGGCGCGCAACGGCCTTTGACGATGACAATCTTATTGGTAACCGTGCGGCCAAGCCAGCCGGTATCGCGCGGGCTCGGACCTTCAATCAGCAACTCGAGTTCCTTGTTCAGCATCCCGCGGTTGCTTTCCGCGGTGATGCGGTTCTGCACCTCAATCAGGCGGGCGAGGCGGCGGCCGCCATCGGCCTCGGAGACCTTGGGCCGGAACTCCCCGGCCCGGGTGCCGGGACGGAACGAGAACCGGAACATGTACGCGAAGTCGAACTGCACCTGCTCGATGAGGTCGAGCGTGGCCTTGAAGTCGGCCTCGGTCTCGGACGGGAACCCGACCAGCACGTCGGTCGTAAGGCAGACTTCGGGCAGGACTTCACGGCAGAGCGCAACCTTCGCCAGGTATTCCTCGCGCGTGTAGCCCCGGTTCATCCGTTCGAGGATGGGGTTCGAGCCGGACTGGACCGGCAGGTGCAGGCTCGGGCAGACGTTGGGCAGGCGTTGCATGGTTTCGAGCAGGCTGGAGTCGAGGTCGCGCGGGTGCGAAGTCAGGAACCGGATGCGCACACGCGGCAGGGCAGAGGCGACCGCGCGAAGCAGGTCCGGAAACCGGCGGGTGCCGTCGCGGTACGCGAGCACGTTCTGGCCCAGGAGAGTGATGTCCTTTACCCCGCTGTCAGCGTGACGCACGGCCTCGGCCATCACGCTCGCCTGCGGGCGCGAACGCTCGCGGCCCTTCACGTGCGGCACGATGCAGTAGGTGCAATAGTTATCGCAGCCGCGCATGACGGTTACGAATGCTGATACCGGGTTGTCCGGCCGGGGCATGACCGCGTCATAGCACTCGCTCGTCTGGCGGGTTGCCACGAGGCCGGTGGTGCCGGCCTGCACCCTGGCGATAAGCTCGGGCAGGCGCAGGTACTCATCCGGCCCGACCACGATGTCGGCCCGGTGGTCGGTGACGAGCGCGTCCGCGAAACGCTGGGCCATGCACCCGAGCACGCCGACGACCCGGCCGACGCGCTCCGAGCGCAGCGCCCGGAACGTGCCCAGCCGGCCCAGCGCGCGCTGTTCCGCGTGGCTGCGTACCGAGCAGGTCATCATCAACAGCACGTCCGCGTCGTGCTCGTCCGTGGTTTCCGTGAAACCGGCGTCAGAGAGCACCCGGCGCACCACGCCGGACTCGTAGACGTTCATCTGGCAGCCGTAGGTCTGAATATAGAACTTAGGCAACGTATTGACATTCTATCCGTTGTGCCGGATTGTCAAGGAAAGGAGGAAGGCGGATTGATGCAGGAGGAAGGATGAGGGACGAAGATTGTAGACCGAAGAACGAAGAGCGGATGAGTCAGCTAATCTGGAATCTACAATCTAGAATGAGGTCGTGCGCAGGCCGCGAGCGAAGGTGCGGGCGTTCTCGATGTCGTTCGCGTCCGGGTGGCCGCGGCGGACCTTGAAGAAGAGCGGGGTCCAGAGGCCGGGAC
>CAIVTL010000106.1 GCA_903908785.1 Caldifarciminota bacterium
CTTGATGCCGAACATCATCCTCGCCAGCCGGTTGTAGATGGATGAAACCGCCCGCTTCTCGTATTTCCCCTGCTTGCGACCGGTGACGAGGTCAAAGCCCTCGCGCAGCTTCGCGACCTGGGCGACGACGTCCTCGGGCAGGAACTGCAGGTCGGCGTCGAACACCGAAACAAACTCACCTTGAGCTGCCTCCACGCCGGTAACGATTGCCGCGGTCTTGCCCAGGTTGGTACGGTGTTGACAAACTTTTAGAAACTGGTATTGGGCCCGGGCGGCGACGGCCATTTGATAGGTTCCATCGGTGGAGCCGTCGTCAACGATAATGACCTCGTAATCCGCGGGCAGCTTCGCCGACAATTCGGCCAGCAGCGGGGCCACGTTTTCAACTTCGTTGAAAGCAGGGACGATGATGGTAACCGAGGGTTTAGAGATAAACCCCATAACTCGCCAAATATACCAGAATTACCGGCTTTGTCAAGGTCTGTCTGCAGGGAAAGGGGAAAGGTGAAAGTGGAAATGGCAAAGTCCGGACGTTCGTCGGTCCACGCCTGCACTGAACTGACCTAACTGATTGGTTTGGCGTCAGTTGCGGTTGCAGGATACCACCGCTGGCCGGGCCGCGCCCTTTCCACGCTGGCTGGTCGTCGCATGCGGCCGGGCAGGGTTGGCTGGAGGCTGCTGGCCACAGCCTAAGTTATTTAGGAGTCGAGCCTTAGGGCGTATCGGCCGCGCCTATTCCCACTCGATAGTCGCCGGGGGCTTGGAGCTGATGTCGTAGACGACACGGTTGATGCCGCGAATCTCGTTGATGATGCGGTTCGACACCAGCGCCAGGAAGCCGTCCGGCAGCCGCGCCCAGTCCGCGGTCATCGCGTCGGTGGACGTTACCGCGCGCAGCGCCACGGCGTTCTCGTACGTCCGTTCGTCCCCCATCACGCCGACCGACCGTACCGGCAGGAGCACGGCCAGCGCCTGCCAGACCTTGTCGTACAGGCCCGCCTTCCGCATCTCGCTGATGAAGATGTCGTCGGCCTCGCGCAGCAGCCGCGCCCGCTCCGCCGTCACCGGCCCGAGAATTCGGACCGCCAGCCCGGGCCCGGGAAACGGATGCCGGCCGATGAGCGAAGGGGGCAGCCGCAATGCCCGGCCCAACTCGCGCACTTCATCCTTGAACAACTCGCGCAGCGGCTCAATCAGCTCGAACTTCATCTTCCTCGGCAGCCCGCCGACGTTGTGATGGGTCTTGATAGTCGCGGACGGCCCGCCGAACGCGGAGCGCGACTCAATCAGGTCCGGGTAGAGCGTGCCCTGGGCGAGAAACCGCAGTGACCCGTGCCGCTGCGCCTGCTCCTCGAACACGCGGATAAACTCATGCCCGATAATCCGCCGCTTCTTCTCCGGACTGGATACGCCCGCCAGCTTCGCCAGGAACCGCGCGCCCGCATCCACCACGGTCAGGCTCAGCCGCGCCCCCAGCGCGCGGCGCACGGCCTCGGGCTCGTTCTTCCGGAGCAGCCCGTTGTCCACGAAGACGGCAACCAGGTTCCGCCCCACGGCCCGCGCCAGCAGCGCCGCCATGACCGACGAGTCAACCCCGCCCGAAACCGCGCACAGCACCTTCTCGCCGCCGGCCAGCTTGCGAATCTCGCGCGTCTTGTCGCGAATGAACGCGCCCATGGTCCAGGACGGTTCGCACCCGGCAATCTTGAACAGGAAGTTGGCCAGTATTTGCCGGCCCTGCAGCGTGTGCTCGACCTCGGGATGGAACTGCACGCCGTAGATTCGGCGCGCCTCGTCCCCGAACGCGGCGCAGGCGATGTTCGAAGTCTTGCCGATGGTGACAAACCCCGGCGGCAGCGCGGTCACGGTGTCGCCGTGGCTCATCCATGCCTGGGTCCGGTCCGGCAGTCCGACCAGCAGCCGGCTGGGCCGCTTGGGAACCAATTGCGCCTGGCCATACTCGCGCGCGTGCCCGCCGGCGACCTTGCCCCCGAGCAGTTGCGCGGTCACCTGCATGCCGTAGCATATGCCCAGAATCGGAATGCCGAGGTTGTAGATTGCCGGGTCGGGCGCCGGAGCGCGGTCCTGCCGCACGCTTGCCGGCCCGCCGGAGAGAATCAACGCCTTGGCCCCGCGCTTGAGCACCTGCTCGGCCTTGATGTCGTGGGGCACAATTTCGCTATAGACCTTAAGCTCGCGCACGCGCCGCGCTATGAGCTGGTTGTACTGCGAACCGAAGTCAAGGACGAGAACGCGGTCCATCAGGAAAGTCCGAAGGACAAAGTCCAAAGGACAAACGACCTGAGCCGGGCAGCCGGCCACTGCAAACTGCAAACTGCAAACTGCAAACTGGCCGTCATTTGCCGCATCCGCCTTTCACTCTTCACCATTCTCAATTCCCTATTCCATCTTTGCCAGGACCACGTTCACCAGCCGGTCCTTGACGTAAATCACCTTGGCGACGCGCCGGCCTGAAAGCAGCGCCATGATATCCGGCGCCGCGAGTGCGGCCGCTTTCACTTCCTCTTCCCCGGCCGCGCGCGGAACCGTTACCCGGCCGCGCAGCTTCCCGTCAACCTGCACGGGAATCACCATCTCGTCGAACACGAGGAACTTCGCGTCCACATCCGGAAAACGCTCGGCGAAGAGCGACCCGGCATCCGGACGTGCCTGGTGCCACAACTCCTCCGCAACGTGCGGTGCGAATGGCGCGAGCAGGTAGATGAGCCGGCCGAGCGCGAACCCGAACACCGCCGACTGCCGGTCCGCAAACCCGGACAGGTCGTTTAGAAACTCCATCTGCGCCGCAATCGCGGTGTTGAACTGGAATGCCTCGGAGTCCGCAATCACCTTCGCGTGGGTCTGGTTCAACCGGATGTACAGGCTTCGCTCCGCCGGGCTCAGCTTGCCGGTGTCCGGCTTCTCGAACCGGACCGCATCCGAGTTGTCCTCGTAGAGTCGCCACACCCGGTTCAGGAACCGGGTGACGCCGGTAACGAGATCATCATTCCAGTCCATGCCCTTTTCCGGCGGCGCGGCAAACAGCACGGCCAGCCGTGCCACGTCCGCGCCCGCCTCGCCGACAAACTCGCCGACCCAGACGCCGATGCGCTTGGAAGACGACATTGTCTTGCCGTTCAGGCTGACCATACCCTGTGTGTGTAGGGTCCGGCACGGCTCCTGCACGTCTACCATTCCCATGTCGTGCAGCGCGCGGGTGAAGAACCGGAAGAATATCAGGTGGCCGGTCGCGTGCTCGATGCCGCCGACGTACTCGTCGACGGGCAGCCACTTATCCGCCTCAGCCTGGCGGAACGGCAGCTTGTCGTTGTGCGCATCCGTGTACCGCAGGTGATACCACGACGAATCTACGAACGTATCCATCGTGTCCGGGTCGCGCCGCGCCGGGCCGCCGCACTTCGGGCAGGTCGTGTTGATGAACGACTCCACGCCTTCCAGCACCGACTTGCCCTTGGGCTTGTAGTCCTTCACGTCCTCGGGCAACAGCACCGGCAACTGCTCCTCCGGCACCGGCACCACGCCGTCCTTCGGGCAGTGAATCATCGGAATCGGCGTGCCCCAATACCGCTGGCGCGAAACCAGCCAGTCCTTCAGCCGGTAGTTGACCATCCGCCGGCCGATGCCCTGCTTCTCCAGGTGCGCGGTTACCTTGTCTATTCCCTCGTCCGACTTCGTCCCGTCGAACTGCCCCGATTTCACCATCGTCCCCACATCCGTGTAGGCTTCGGTCATCGAGGAGGGTTCAAGGGTTCGGGGGTTCAGGGGTTCAGGCCGGATGACAACCTTAATGGGAATCTCGTACTTCCGCGCAAACTCGAAGTCACGCTGGTCGTGTCCCGGCACGGCCATCACCATGCCGGTCCCGTAGGACGCCAGCACGAAGTCGGCGATGTAAATCGGCACGCGGTCACCGGTCAGCGGGTTGACCGCGTATCGGCCGGTGAAGATACCTTCCTTGTCGGCCGTGGCCGCGACCCGCTCAATCTCCGGCCGCATCGCCACGCGGCGACAGAACTCGCGCACCGCCGCCTCCTGCGGCAGCCCCTGCGAAATGGTGGCGGCCAGCACCGCGTCAGGCGCCAGCGCCATAAACGTTACTCCGTAGAGTGTGTCCGGCCGGGTCGTGAACACCTGTATCTTCTCTCCTGCGCCCGCGGCCGATCCCTCTCCGGTAATCTGTGTAATCTGTGGATTCTCGACTCCGGTACTCCGATTCGGGGCAATCTGTGTAATCTGCGTAATCTGTGGATGCTCAACCGGTGCCAGCGTGAAATCAACCTCGACGCCCTCAGACCGTCCAATCCAGTGCCGCTGCATCGTCCGCACGTTCTCCGGCCAGCGGTCGAGCGTGTCGATGCCGTCCAGCAACTGCTGGGCGTACTCGGTTATGCGGAAGAACCACTGCGTCAGTTGCCGCTTCGCCACGGTCGCCCCGCACCGGTAGCACAGCCCGTCGTTCACCTGCTCGTTGGCCAGCACGGTCTGGCACTGCGGGCACCAGTTTACCGACGCTTCCTTCCGGTAGGCGAGCCCGCGCTCGTAGAACTTTACGAACAGCCACTGGTTCCAGCGGTAGTACTCGGGCAGGCAGGTCGTCACCTCGCGGTCCCAGTCATAGCCGATGCCCAGCAGCTTCAGGCTCTGCCGCGCGGTCTTGATGGACTCGAACGTCCAATAGCTCGGGTGATTACCATGGGCGATGGCCGCGTTCTCCGCGGGCAGGCCGAACGCATCCCAGCCGAACGGATGCAGCACATCATATCCCTGCATCTTCCGGAACCGACAGAGCACGTCGCCGATGACGTAGTTCCGGCAATGGCCCATGTGCACGTCGCCGGATGGGTAGAAGAACATCACCAGCACATAGAACTTCCGCTTCGGGTCCGGGCTGGTCCGGAACGTGCCGTGCTGGTTCCAGTACGCCTGCCAGCGCTCCTCAATCTCGCGGGCCGGGTACGCAACTCTCGTCCGCTCGCCGCCCGCTCCCTTCTCAGTCGTCATTCGCAACTCTCATTCTACGTTTACCGCTTTCTTCCTTGCTCCGTACGTTCGGTCGCGCCGCACCTTGCGCCGCATGCAGAACTCCGGCGCTGCACCGGCGTGGATTGAACAATACTCCTTCGTCTTCGGACACGCGGCACAGACAGTGAACATCTCCAGCAGCACAAACGGCTCCGGATGCCCGCTGATGATGTCCCGGTTAATCTCATAGAGCTGAAGCAGGCACAGCCGGACGTGCTTTTCGTCCCATCGCTCCCCGGTGTACTGGTTCGCGGCCAGCCGGAGGAACGCGCCCGCCAGCCACGCGGTAATCTTCACCGGCTCCTCGTCCCACTCCTGTAGCCGCTCGAGCACGGCCAGCGCCCCGGCGCTGTTCCGCCGCCCAACCTGGTTCACATACTCATTCAGCTCAAACTCACGCGACTTGCCGGCCAGCTTCCGCACGTCCTCGGCCGTTATCGAATCGCCCGGGTCGACCGCCGTTGCCAGCTTCTCCAGTTCGCCCAGCAGCAGCGTCGTCCCATCCCCGGACACGTCGAGCAGCAACTGTACTGCCGCGGGCTCCAGCGAAATGCCCAACTCCTTTGCCCGCCGTTGAAGCAATCCCGAAAGCTCGGCCTCGCCCGGCTGGCGGAGGTCAACGACGAACTTACCGAGTCCCGCTCCGGCAAGGGCCTTCTGCAGACTGGCATCGTAATCGCTGGTAAGCGCCACCGCGCACGCGTCCGGCAGAGCGGCCAACCCTTCAAGCAACTCCTTCAGAGGGAACTTGCCCAGGCGGTCAATCCCGCGAACCACCACCAGCCTTCGCTTCGACGCCACCGGCGGCTGTCGGACGTGCTGCAGCAGAATCGCGACATCCAACTCATCGGCGTGAACCGATTCATAGTCGAACGACTCCAGCCCGGGCTGCACCAGCGCTTCCTTCAACTCCCGCAGCAGCTCATCGGCCGCGGCCGAATCCGCCCCAAACAGGATATACACCGGCGCCAGCTTCCCGCGTTTGATGTCCGCGAGAACCTGTGCGGGTTTGCGAGGAGAACTACCGGAATAGCCGGCCATTGCTCATCTTATTCACTCCAGCCCGACTGTCAATTCCTTCAGACCCCAACCAGAGAGGCCGCGCTTGTGGGCGCGGCCTCTCCGCACGAACGCTGTCCGCTACGGCGTCAGGTTCCAGTAACCTGTCCAGTACGTGTGCAACGTGGGGCCCGTGCCTCGCGTCAGCTTCACAGTCCGCACCGGCAACACCAGCGGCGGCAGCGAGCCGAGCAGCGTGGCGCCGGTGGGCGGCTGTGCATCACCAGTGAGCGTCATGGTCACGCCGGAAGCAGCAAGGGCCGTCTCCAGCAGATACACGAGCGCCCGTACCAGATACAACATGGTTATCACCTCCCTTCGCGTGTTGACGTTCCGAGCCTATCCCAACCCGCGCGGGCGGTATCCGGCAGCGGGACACCGCCCGCAGAAATCAGGTCAACGTCACGGCGCAAGCGGTGCGCCAACGTTGAAGACGTCGGACCGAATGGCCTGCAAGACGGCCTGTACGAGGCCTCTTGCAACCCATTTCGCCACCAGGACCGCTACCGCTTGGGCCAGGGACTCGCCGGAGATTTCCCTCCGGGTCAGAGCCCATACCTCGCGGCCGAAGCAGAGATAGAACGGATACTGGATGGTCGGCACGCCCGACGCGTCGCAAGTCTGCCTGACCTGCAGCTCCATCGCGGCCAGCAAGGGCGTCACGGCGTTGATGTGTTCGAGCATCTTCGCCCGCTTCGCGGTGAGCATCGCGGCAATGCGTACGATGTCGTACTTCGTGTCCCAGTTCTCGGTTCGTTTCGTCGGATCAGTAGGCATGGCAATCACCTCCTTCAGCCTGTGTTAGCGACGCCGGTCTCACATTCGCTGCCTTTGTGTCCGGTTCTCCAAATTGTCAAAGAGCGCGGGTCTCTTTGTCTTCGCCTACTGATACGCTGTTTCTCGAAAAAAGGTGCAAGAAAACGGCCCGGCCGCGAGGGCCGGGCCTGATGCAGAGACGGAACTCTATTTTCTCCTGATTCCGGCCTTGTGCTTCAAGTCAAGCAGCTTGCCCAGGTCCACATGCGGGTACTTGTGCTTGAACTGCGTTATCTCGCAGTTGAGCATCAGCGCGGTCTCAAGTATCGGCCGCATCTTGGCATCTGACTCCGGGCAGCGCTTCAGATACACCTCCATGTCCGGGTTCTTGCGGGCCAGTAGTGCGTCGGAGTAGTCGCCGAGCATGTCCAGTTCGGCGTCGGTGAATTCAATGTCTTGTCCTTTCGGACGTTCATTCTCCATAGTGCCTCCAGTCTGCGCCTCATGGCCCTACTGCCGCGCCATTTTCTCGCGCAGCATCACGATTCCCCGCGCCTCGTGGAACTTAGCCGTTCTGAGGCATACGCCCAGTATCTTGGCGACCTCGCGCAGGGTATACCCGTCGTGGAAGTGCAGGCTCATGACCTTGCTCTCCATCTCGGGCAGCTCGTCAACCGCGCTCCACACCGCCTCCTTCGCCGCCGCGGCCTCGTGCTCAACCGCCGGGTCGTCGCCGGACGGCCCGCCTTCCTCGGTTATCTGGTCAAGCGACCGCGTCCACACGCGCTTCTTGCGCAGGAACGAATGAGCGATGTTGTGGGAAATGGTGTACAGCCACGTGCACACCGTACCTTGCGTCGTGTTGTACCGGGACTGCCTTTGCCAGGCCCGGAGAAACACGCAGTTGGCCAGGTCTCTCGCGTCTTCCGCGTTCCCGACCATGTTATACAGCCAGTGATAGACGCGCTCGTAGAACTCGTCCCACAGCGCATCGATGTCCATCACGCCCCCGTCGTATCCCCCCGCTCGACCTGCGTTGTTCATCTCATACCTCCGTATGAACGAAAGTCGCAGTTCTGCGGAACCTCCGGCGCGCGTAAGCCCCGGACCGGTCGAAAGCTCACTCACAGGACATCCGGCGACATTGCTCCAGCCAGTCCGTTGACGGGCAGCGCGCGCCTCTATACCGGACGCCCTGATTAGTTCCACTTCAGTCCCAGTACAATTCTAAGCCCTATTCGAGCTTCATGCAAGGGTCAGGGTCGGGCGCCAAAAGGTCCATGCCCAACACCTCGCGCGCCACCGCCAGCAGCACGTCGCGCCTCAAGCCGCGCCCCGTCCACAGGTCTACCTGCACCCGGGCCTCGGCCCGCAGATGAAACTCGTTCCACAGCACGCGGTCGCGCTTCTTCACGGTCATGACGAAGTCGTAATAGTACGGGCGCATCGTCCCCGGCACTCCGAGCCCATCCAGGACTGCGGCCGTGTCGGCGCGCAACTGGTGCAGCCGGACCATGGCTACCGTGTAGTTCTCAGCCTGCGCCTCGACGTCGCCGTCGCGGCGGCAGGCACCGCGGCCCGCGACCAGCCGCAGCGCGTACTTCTTGCAGACCGATTCGGCCCGGTCCTGCCTCAGCTTCTTCAGACTGTCATCCATCGTACACCTCCGTTTAGTTCGGCCATTCCGAAAGTTCGTTCCAGGCCCCGATGTCCCGCTGCAAGGCCTGGCCTATCAGCCACATCTTGTGTCCATTCAGTCCGCGAATGAACCACTTCTCCACGATTCGCTTGGTTCGCGACGAGTAGTCCCCGCCGCGCGGGCGGCGCATCGTGATATCCAACTCGCGGGCAAAGTTGAGGTAACACGGCCTCTCCTCGTCGCTTACGCCTGCCGCCTCGACTGCCCGGGCAATACGGACCGCGTGCGGACTCTCGTGCTCCGGCTGCTGCCTCTTTCTGCCTTTCATCGTACACCTGCCTCTGTTCTCCTTTTCCTATCTCTCACTTGACCACTGGCCCACCGGTCCACTTGACCACTGGACCACTAGTCCTCCTGACCTCTTGACCACTCGACCACCAGCTTGTTTTCTCTGTTCCACACCTACTGATACGCCTCCCGGCCGAAAAAGGTGCAGGTTTTCAGGACTCCCCCACTCTGCCCCGACCTGTGGGGAGGACTATCCTCTCCGCAGTCCTCTCCGCAGTCCTCTCCGCAGTCCTCCCCGCAGTCCTCTCCGCAGTCCTC
>CAIVTL010000107.1 GCA_903908785.1 Caldifarciminota bacterium
CTACCTGTCATGGAGGACCGACAGCCGGTTCTACTCCAGCACCAGCATTGCATCGCAAGTCCTGACGCTGTACCTCCGCCGGTACGACGCTCTGTCTGGTGGGGCGTACTCGGCCGCGCAAAAGAGAAAGAGCGATGAAGAGAGTATGCGCGCCCTGGAAGCCCTCTTGGACCTCGGCGTAAGCGCAGCCAAACGCGATTGGGTCGGCGCCGTCACGTCCTTGGTCGAATCTCGTAGCCAGGATACAGCGGCAACCGCGCAGCAGTCGGTCCGGGACATTGTCGACCTCCGCATCGAGATGTCCGATGACGGAAAGCCCATGTGCGGACGACCCACGAGCCTGCTCAAAGTCTATGGGCCTGATGATCTCCCGCTGAAGTCCTTTCGCGTGAGCAGAATTGGACCAGGAGTGCTCTCCGAAGGCCAATTGGCCAAACTAGTGGGCCGCATTGGCGGGCCCTCGGCGGCGGGTAACAGCATGGAGGCTTGGCGGGCGTTTCTCACGGACGGTTACGTATGGCTATCGTCCAGTGACGAAGCGAATGGCCAGACCGTTCTTGCTGACACCGTGGAAGATGAGACGGGACCTCCCGATTCTGAGTTCGCGGTGCCCGCTGGCAGGATTGCCTACAACGGACGTGGGATTATCGCGGTGAGCGAGTGGAAGAACTGGTTCGTGGATGACACTGAGCGGAAGTGTGCCGCATATGAACAACCTGCCGCCCACTCTGGCCAACATGCAAGGGGCGGCCTGACACTAAAGTGCGCAGGAGGGAACAAGAGGGCACACCTCGTGATCCGGCTCAAGTCGTGGCGAACCCAGAAGGAGGTCGAGAAGAAGCGGATAGAGCAGGACATCGAGATGCTGGACGGAGAAACACAGAACCAGGGGATTGAATTCACACTGCTCAAAGTGCCGAAACCGTACCGGGATGAGTTCTACGTCGAGGTTACAGTTGACGGAAAGGTCGTATCCAGCGCACCCAGCGACTACAGACTCATCTGCAACTTCACGGAGTAGTAGTTGTTCTCGGGAAGAAGATGGGTCACGCCTGCCCCCCTGCCGGGCCGACGCGCGTCCCTCTCCTCTCCAGCCGCTGTGACGAACTCCTGAGCCACGCCCCTCCGCCTTGACTTCTTGACCCGTCCCACCTACAATTGCGCGATGGCAATTTCGGCCCGTGCCCGGTACGCGGTGGTCTACTCGGCTGCGGCGCTGTTCGCTCTCGTCTCAGGCTGCAAAGCCATGTATACGCCGCCGACGCCGCATCTCAGCGGTCCGGACTCCGGCTTCGTAGGTATCCCGGTGGAGTTCGTCGCCTCTTTCAGCGGCGGGCTGCCACGTAACACCACCCTCTGGTGGAGTTGGGATGATGCTCCGTACACAGTTTCGTCGTCCGACACCGTGGTTCAGCACACGTACACGGGCGCCCGCACATACTCACTATATGTGATGGCAGTTCGCCAGGTCGGTTCCGACCCCTTCCCGGACTTCTATCCATCGGAGCCATCGAACATCTGCACCCTGCGCATCCTGGATAGCAGCGTCCGCCGCTGAAGCGCAAGCCGACACCTGCCGCCCCCTGCCCCGCACCAAGATTGACTGTGCCCCGCTAATTTCGGGGAAGCCACAAGGAATCACTGACCTCGGACGCGCACGGCTGGTGGGTGTAGGTCGGGCTAGGACCGGGGGCGGTCGGCTACGGCTGGAGCGGGTTCGGCCGAGGGCGCGTGGACGACGCCAATGAGACCGTCGATGGAGAGATCCTCGTCCACGTCCGGCCAGTGAATGCCGTAACCCGACGGCGAAACCTTGAAGTTCTCCCGCTGCTGCTGCGTGGCTCGGGCAAGCCTTTCCGACTGTTCGGCGATGTCTACCCGGTACTGCCTGCCGTCAACTGTCAGCGTCAGCGTCGCCCCCGACATCCTGATGTTCTCGACCTTGTGGACCTTATCCATTCTTCCGCTCCTGGAAGCTATTCCCGGAGAAGAACCGCCAGCCGAGTATCAGGAGAATCGTCGGCATCAGGGGTAGAATAGCAGGAAGCCATATCCTGTCAAGTTGAGGTCGGAAGTCGGGAGAATGTCGGAGGGACTATCGGGGATGGCAACCACTTTCGCTCAATACGAGTCCTAGGAACCCTGCCCGTCTTCCGCCGCCGCATCTGACACGCCCCCACCGGCCGCTGCGCCGAACTCCTGGGCGCCGCGCAGGCCCGTCTGCCTGTTCGCAATCTACAATCTGGAATCTGAAATCTAGAATCGGCTAGCTGCTAGCCGTCAGCCGGTCACGGACTGGAAGTGGCGGGCAATGGCCGTGTCGTAGCGGCTGGTGATGGCAAAGGCTTCGGCCGCTAGCTTCTTCCGCATTCCGGCACTGATGGTGCCGGTCCGGCCTAGCTCGGCGATGATTGCCGGGTAGTGTTTCGGGTCCGGGACCACGGTCACGAAGGCGTGGTTCTTGGCCGCCGCGCGCAGGAGGGTCACGCCGCCGATGTCTATCAACTCTACCAACTCTTCGTGCGTCGCGCCGCGCGCGAGGCCGTCTTCAAAGGCGTAGAGGTTGCAGACCACGATGTCTATCGGCTCGACCGTGTCGTCTTTGCGCGTGGTCAGGATGCCGCCGGCAATCTTGGGGTGTAGAGTCTTGACCCGGCCCCCGAGAATCTCGGGCGAGCCGGTGTAGGTCGCAATCTCGGTGACGGCGACTCCGGCGTCACGAATCGCGGCAGCGGTCTTGGAGGTC
>CAIVTL010000108.1 GCA_903908785.1 Caldifarciminota bacterium
CCCTGACCCAGGCGCAGTTGACCAGCGCGCGCGCCGAAACACTCTATTCCGCCGGCCTGATGGCGTACAGCGACTACCTCCAGGCAAAGACCGACTTCGAGCTGGCCAAGGCCAAGCGCGACCAGGTTCAGGCAAGCTACGAGCAGGCCCAGACCAACCTCGCCTACACGACAATAACCGCGCCGATGTCCGGCATCATCGTCGCGCGGGCGGTCGACGCCGGGCAGACCGTAGCCGCAAGTCTGCAGTCGCCGAACCTGTTCACGATTGCCGACCTGTCCGAGATGCAGGTCGAGGTGTCGATTGACGAAGCCGACGTGGGCAAGCTCGACACTGGTCTGACTGCGACCTTCAATGTAGACGCGTACCCGGAGAGCGCTTTTGCGGGCAAGCTGGTGCAAGTGCGCAACCAGCCGGTGGTGAGCTCAAACGTCACCACCTACATCGGTATCGTGCGAGTGGCGAACCCGGGTATGCTCCTGAAACCGGGAATGACCGCGAACGTGAAGATCATCGTCCGGGCGGTCGACAACGTGCTGACGGTGCCGAGCGCCGCCCTGGCTACGAAGCTCGCGTCGACGCTGGGGTTCTCTTCGGCCGCGAGGTCGAAAACATCAGTCCGGTCGGGTGCGGCCGCGGCGGGCGGCGGCCACGACTCGCTGGCCTCCGGGGCAGGACGCGGCGCGGCCGGGTTCCGTCGACACGGACCGCCGGGCGCGCCCGGCTTCCCTACCGGTCCCGGTCAGCGGCCCGGGTTGCCTCCGACGGCGGCCGGTGACACAAACCGGGTCGGAGCACGCCCGGACACAACAGCGGTCGCCGCTGCCTCGCCTGCGGTCACCAGGACTGTTTATGTCCTCAAGAACGGCAAGCCGTTGCCACGCGAGGTTGAGATTGGTATGGCTGACGGCACCAATACTGAAATCATCCGCGGCTTGGAAGAAGGCGAACTGGTAGTCACCGGACTGGGGCAGGGCAAGGCTTCGTCAACGACCGGCTCCCAGCAGAACCGGATTCCGATGATGGGCGGGTTCGGCGGGCCGCCGCCGGGCGGCAGGTAGAGTTCCAGCATGCCCGGTGACGTCATCCTTGTGAATTCGGTCAGCAAGACCTATAAGGTCGGCGAGACCGATGTCAAAGCTCTGCGCGACGTTTCCATCAGTATCCCGAGCGGCCAGTTCGTGGCGATAATGGGGCCGTCCGGTTCCGGCAAGTCGACTTTCATGAACCTGCTCGGGTGCCTCGACCACCCGGACTCCGGCAGCATCCTCCTTGACGGGATTGACATCACGCACCTCGACCGGAACGAGCGGGCCGAAATTCGCAACAAGAAGATCGGTTTCGTGTTCCAGAACTTCAGCCTGCTGGCGCGGACCCCGGTGCTCGAGAACGTGGAACTGCCGCTCGTGTACGCCGGCGCCGACGCCAAAGAGAGGAGAGAACGGGCGCAGGACGCGCTGACGCGCGTCGGGCTGGCCGGGAAAATCAACAACCAGATAACCCAGTTGTCGGGCGGCGAGCAGCAGCGGGTCGCCATTGCCCGGTCGCTCGTGAACCGGCCGCCGCTCATCCTCGCCGATGAGCCGACCGGCAACCTCGACACCAGGACCAGCATCGAAATCATGGCCATCTTCCAGCGGCTCAACCGCGACGGCATCTCGGTTGTGCTCGTCACCCACGAGCCGGATATCGCCCAGTTCACCATGCGCACGGTGATGTTCCGGGACGGCCGGATAGTGAAAGACGAACCGGTAGCGTCGCCGCGCGTGGCCGAAGCCGACCTGGCAGGGATGAAGGCAGCATGAGGAGCATCGACTTCGGCATGACCGTCCGGATTGCCGTACGGGCCCTGCGTGTGCACAAACTCCGTTCGCTCCTGACGATGCTCGGCATCATCATCGGCGTGGGCGCGGTGGTCGCGATGGTTTCGGTCGGGCAGGGCGCGACGGCGCAGGTGACGCAGCGCATCGCCTCGCTTGGGTCAAACGTGCTGCAGGTCTTTCCCGGCTCATCGTCTGCCGGCGGGGTCAGGGGCGGTGCGGGGTCGGTGACGTCTCTGACGCTCGACGACGCGAACGCGATTGCGCCCGCCTGCCCGGACGTGGCCGCAGTCGCGCCGATCGTCAGCCGCAACGCCCAGGTCGTCTACGGCAACCAGAACTGGTTCACGAGTGTGACCGGGACATCGCCCGGGTACCTTGACGTGAGAAGCTGGGATATCGCCAAGGGCAACATGTTCACCGACGACGATGTCGACGCCGGCACCAAAGTCTGCATACTCGGTCAGACCATTGTTGACAACCTGTTCCCGGACGAGGAGCCGGTCGGCGCAATCGTGCGTATTGGCAACGTGCCGTTCACGGTCGTCGGCGTGCTCACGGTCAAGGGGAGCGACCAGGACGACATCATCCTGATACCGGTGGTAACTGCCATGCGTCGGCTGACCGGCCGTACCAGCATCAACCGTATCATGGTTTCGGCAGTTAGCCAGAAGCGGGGCGACGCGGCGCAGGAAGAAGTAACCCAACTCCTGCGTACCCGCCACAACATCCGGTCGAGCGCGGACGACGACTTCTCGGTGCGCAACATGGCCGACATCGCGTCGGCCGTCGCATCGTCGTCGCGGGTACTGACGCTGCTGCTGGCGAGCATCGCCTCGGTGTCGCTGCTCGTGGGCGGCATCGGCATCATGAACATCATGCTGGTGGCGGTGACCGAACGGACCCGGGAAATCGGCATCCGCAAGGCGCTCGGCGCCACGCGCGGCGTGATCCTCGGCCAATTCCTCGCCGAAGCGGTAGTGCTGTGCCTCGCCGGCGGACTGGCGGGCGCGGCGAC
>CAIVTL010000109.1 GCA_903908785.1 Caldifarciminota bacterium
CCCGTCCAGCAGTTCCTCAGGCAATCGGCCTAACTGCGGCTCGGGTTGCCCGTGGAACTGCCGGCCCTGCTATCGGTCAGACTACCTGACCGGCAGTTGGTGGAGTCATTGGTGCAGCAGCCCGGCCAACAACCGGTCGAACCACAGGTCAAACTGCCGAGCCGGTAGTCGGGCGAACTATTGGGTAAACTATTGGTGGAATGGCCCCCGGGCACATACTTCGTGACTTACGCGACTTCCCGGCGCAGTTCCGTGAAATCCGGGCTGTCCGGCAGATAACATGGCAAGGAACAGAACGGAACCGACTCTTAAGTCTGTGGACGTGTCAATCCGGTACGGGCTAGTTCCTGAGCGGATTCGGGCCGAGGCTGGTCACTCGCGCGCAGGCGCGCTGCACCCAAGCTGATTACAGACTCCGGATTCTCGCCTGATACGCAAGAAATCAGGAAGTGTCCCGACTTCTCCCCCGATAATGCAAACTCCCTCCTCAGACTACCCCGGGTGGTTTCGCCGGCCAGCCAGTGTCCGTTCTTTCGCCCAGAACAGGCGTGCCAGATTGGTCCTCACCTTACGTGCATCCTTCCCGCAGTTCAGTAGGAACATCTTGCAGTTCAAGGCGAGTATTACGACGGCGTACGCAAGCTGATCGTGCGGAATGAACGAACTCCACCACCCCGATGGGGGCGTAGCAGATGACCAGTACCACAGGCCTCCACCGACCAAGAGCACGCCGGCTAGGTAGCCCAGCATCAGGCTCCACCAAGGTGCGAACTCCGCTGGCCATCTGTCAAGGGCCAGCATGCTCTCCGGGCCGAGGTCAGATTTCACGGTCTCGTCACTGACTATTCGCTTCGCGAGTCTCCAGCACAGGAAGTTGTTAACTATGACGCTGGCAGTGGTTGGCAGTATGCAAAGTGACCACCACGCGTAGAGCGGCCTGCCGTCAAGGTGCAGGGGTAGAAACATGACGAGCAGTAGCGGCGCGCCCAAGGCGTTGGCGCGCAAGAATCGGTTGGTCCAGATGGAGATGCTTCCTGCGGATATCCGTCCGAAAATGCTGTCGTAGTACCTGAACACCACGAACATTGTACTCGTCGCAACCAGGAAAGCCGACAATGCCGATGCGTCGCCACTCAACCACCTGGGGTTACGACCTACAAACATCCAGATGAAGGCGCAGATGCCCGACACCACGAACAGCAAGATGTTGACCCAACGCCACGAGGAGATGTGACTGGACTCGCGTGCGTCCTTCATCCACAAGGCGTTCCAACTGAACTCGTTCATGTTGCGCAGCACACCGGGGTCGACGTTGGAGAATCTCGCGAAGATGGCCTTGGCCGCGGTCACGAATCCCGATTCCTCTTCAGCAAGTTCCGCTGCTTGCTCCAGCCGAACGCTCAATACGTCGTAGATGGCGCGCGGGTCGCCAACGCCCACTAGCCTGCGTTCCGGTACGCCGGAAACTAGCTCCTCCAGCAGTTTCGCCAGCACTGGGTAGCGGTCAGCTATGTGGGCCAGTGCCTCGGGCAGAAGCCCGCGTGTCAGTCTCTTGCCATGGAGCAACTCGACAGCGATGACACCGACGGAATAAACGTCCGATCTGACAGTCTCGTTCTTTGCATCCCGGACCTCCGGGGAGACGTACGAAAGCAATTGATCGAGGTCTCCCTTTGTGTAGGCACCGCTGCGGAGGACGTGGTTTACACCGAAATCCACGAGCTTGATACAAAGCGGGTTCTCTCCGGCAACTAGGATGTTGTCTGGCGACAGATCCAGATGAAGTTTGCCGGATGGATTGTAGTGGTGTTTTAGTGCGGCGATTACACCTAGAAGGGCATGCTGAACAAGGAGGAGCCGTTCCTTGGGCGAGCGCTGGCGGTTCCAGAGCGTACTGCTGCAGTATTCCGCAAGCGTCTCTCCCCGCACAAACTCCATCACGATCAGTCGGTCGTTGCCCTTGTGTACTTTGGGGGAGTGCGTTCCGTCTCCGCCGTGGAAGTCACTCGCATATTGGAGCGTGGCCCGCCGGATAGTAGGATTCTGGATGAATGCGGGCTTGATAATCTTCAACGCGACAGTAGTGTCTTCCTTTGAGGCAGCCAGAATGCCTGAGGCAACCAGAATGACGGATGTGCTTCCAGTCTTGTGAAGACGCACGCAGCCACCGGGTCTTGCGTGATAGGGATCTGGTATCCCGTACAACCCGTTTAGAAGCTCCACCGTCCGGAGATCAGCCAAGTAGCCATTGGCTTCCTTGAGGGGACCATTCGCAGCTAGCGGATCGTTCCCCAGTCGAGAGAAGTCTTCTGCCTTCCCAAAGAAGCAGAACAGGCTCAGAACCGCGCGGTAGGCCTCGGTTGACAGTTTTCCGTTGGACGGGCTCGGTAGGGAGTTTAGCCTCTCCGTCGCGGCCGAGAAGCCTGGCGCTCCCACGTATGGATCACCAAGAAACTCGACGACCTTGTCAAGCTTTTTCTCATTCGACAGCAGCTTGGTGACAGACAAGCCTCCGCATATCGCCCACAACTCCTTCAGTGCCTTCTCGAAGTCTGAATCAGCGGGACGGTCAGGGCTCATATCCTGGGAAATACTCCCTCCCGTGTGTACGGAGCGAGTATTTCGTGAGTTTGGACAGGTACGCCTGCAACCACTCGGATCAACTCCCGCATACCAGAGGAGGCGGCACCAAGCAGCTTTGCTCGTCGCTTCTCCAGATTCGATATGGAGCCAACACCTGCCTCAGGAGACACCGAGAGCATGTAGGGCGGTTGCTGCGGGTTCGCCTCTGATGCGAAGATGCGTTCCCGAACCGAACGGTATCCTATCCTCCTCCTCAGATTGGCTCGACCTAGTCCGGGCGCGACTCTTTCAAGCAGAGGGGCCGTGATGAGTTTCTCAAATATCCGTGGATCAGACACGCGGCAGTCCCGCGGGCGCGTCAGCAGCGCAAGGACATGAGTGCATCCTTCGGCGATGGCAACATCAAGGGGAATGGGCTGGAAGATGCTCGCGTCGTAGCAGCGGATGC
>CAIVTL010000110.1 GCA_903908785.1 Caldifarciminota bacterium
CCCGGTTCGGCAGTCCGGATTCTGACTCCTTCCTCCACTGGACCCCTTGAATCCTTGACCCCTAGACCCTTGTCTGCGCTCCGCAACTGGCCTATCCAGCTTGCGCTAATCCCTGTTACCGCGCCGTACCTGCAGAACGCCGACCTGCTGCTCTCCGCTGACTGTGTCGGGTCCTCGCACCCCAACTTCCACGATGAACTGGTGAATGGCAAGGTGCTCCTCATCGCCTGCCCCAAGCTCGACGACGCTGACGCCTACCTTAAGAAACTCACGCAGATGTTCACCCAGAGCACGCCGAAATCGGTGACCTGCGCCCACATGACCGTGCCCTGCTGTTTCGGCCTCGTGCAACTCGTGAAGCAGGCGATCGCCGATTCCGGCAAGACCATCCCGTTCGCCGAGGTAACCATCGGCGTAGACGGCAAGGCGGTGAAGTGAACCCCATCACGGTGGCCGAATCGCCGGTCGTACCCAACCCGCACGGCCTCGATGCCCACCGACTGTTTGCCTCTCCCCACGTCGAGGTAGTTCACATTTCGCTTCCGCCCGGCAAAGCCCTGGTCCGCCACGCCTCGCCGGTCGACACGCTCTTCTACATCATTGACGGAACCGCGACCGTCGAATCCGAGTCCAAACGCGTGACTGCCCCGACCGGAACCATTGTCCCCAACTCGGCGCGCACCATGCACCGAGTCTTGAATGAAACTGCGGCCCAGCTCCGGTTCCTGGTCATCAAGACCCCGAGGCCGACTGAGCCGCCCGTGTTTGAATAATGATGCCCGCGACTATTCCGAAAGGAGCTCCTAAATGAGCATGTTCTGTTACCAATGCGAGCAGACCGCCAAAGGCACCGGTTGCACGGTGCAGGGCGTCTGCGGCAAGGACGAGACCTGCGCCACCCTGCAGGACCTTCTCCTCTACGCGGTCAAAGGCATCGCGATGTACGCCCATCGCGCCCGCCAGCTCGGCAAGACCCACTCCGAAGTCAACGCCTTCACGGTCGAGGCGCTCTTCGCCACCATCACCAACGTCGACTTCGACCCGGAGCGGCTCGAGAACCTGCTCCGGCACGCGGCGGGAATGCGCCTCAACGCGAAGCGAATGTACGAAGACGCCTGCCGCAAGGCCGGCAAGACCCCGGAGAACCTGACCGGCCCCGCTGCCTGGAGTCCGGCGGTCGGCATCAAGGCGCTGGTTGAACAAGGCCGGGACGTCGGCATCCTCAAGCGCCACCAGATGTGGGGCGACGACGTCGCCGACCTGCACGACCTCGTGCTGTTCGGACTCAAAGGCGTCGCCGCCTACGCTGACCACGCCCGCGTGCTCGGCTACGAGGACGATGCCATCTACGCCGAGTTCCACCGCATCCTTGACCTGCTGGCGCAGGACAAACAGGAAGCAGGCGTGCTGCTCGCGACGTCGCTCGAAACCGGCAAGCTCAACCTGAAGGTCATGGAATTGCTCGACAAAGCGAACACAACGACCTACGGACACCCGGTTCCGACCAAGGTGCGCATCACCCCGGTCAAGGGCAGGTGCATCCTCGTGTCGGGCCACGACCTCCGCGACCTCGCG
>CAIVTL010000111.1 GCA_903908785.1 Caldifarciminota bacterium
ATCGTACCTATACCCGTGTCCACCGTGCGTCTGGGGGTTCGGCTACTGCAAACTGCAAACCGGCGCTGAGCCGCCCTGAACGAAGCTGGGAACTGCAAACTCGCGCCGCCGCCGTTTCCCCGCTTCGCCGCCTCCAGCCTGACAGAGTCCCTGAAACGGTTAGAAGCGTCCCCCCATAGTCCCGATAATCCCCGAGCCGCAACCGGCCCGGGTCTACTCGTCGGCCTTACGGTCGCGAGCTACGAGTACTTCGTGCCGCGCGCCCCGAGTTCTGTCCTTGATGCCGAAAAGAAGGGCTGAGACCAGGATGTCCTCGTCAAGGTCTTCCCAATGTAGACCCGTGCCTCCGCCGCTGATTATGTAGTTGTTCCGTTGCGCAGGCGTCGCCCGGAGCAGGCGGGGGAAGTAGGCCATGGGAACACCAAGGCGCCGGCCGTCTGCCAACTCCAGCCACATCGTGTCGGTATCGAACTCCACCCGCAAGGCAAGGGGTTCAACTGCCAAAGTGCTCATTCCAAAACCTCGCTATCTCTGCTCTGTGTTCGATTGCCACGTCCAGAAGTTCATGGAGTTCATGCGCGGCCACGCCGCGTGAATCGGCAACCTCGGAGACAGGTTCCAGCCAGAACTTCGCCACCGCGTTTCCCTTTCGTGCGTGCACGTGGAGCGGTTCGCGCGGGACTCCTTCATTGGAATAGAAGAAGAACCGGTAGCCCCTGTGCCTGAAGATGGTCGGCATGCCGCTTCGGTCCTGCTAGCTTGTCCGTGCCATCCGGCGTGGATCGTGCGGTCGCAGAGAAACGCGCATGTGAGGTTATACCGGAAGCTCCATCCGAAGTCAATCGCCACGCGCGCGGACGAGGTCAGTAGTTCTTTATTGTGTGTCCCCGAAATTGTCCCAATCGCTCAAGGACAACGGCCGTGGCCCACTGGACATCGGGGTTCCGGCTTTCCAACGCCGAGATGAGCGCGGGCAGCGCAGCCTTGCCGAAACTCTGTAGGAACGGAATTGCCCGGAAGACATCGACACTTCCCGACCTCTCGAGCAGGTTGACCGTGGTTCTGCAGCCGCTGAGCCCCGTCTTTCCAAGAGCCTCAAGCACGTACGAGTCCATCATCCTCTGCCACCCACGCAGCGAGTCGGGAGTACCTTCCTTGCCGTAGACGCGAAGCAACAGCGGAATTGCCTTCTCGTAACGCATCTCTCCGAGCAGCCACACTGCTCGGGCTTGGGCCATAGGCGGTAGGCTATCGAACTTGTGCAGTAGCAGCGGTCCGACCGCAGATGCGCGCTTCGCGAGTGCAAGACCAGCTTCGGTGCGGACCGCCCATTCATTGGAGTTCAACGCTGCAAAGAGGGACTCCGTGGCATTGTCGCCAGTGACATGCGCGAGAGCCCACGCTGCACACCAGCGTCTCCAAGGTCCGCTCGTGTCTTGCTTCCGACGCATGGCACTGGGACCAACCTGCACCGTGTCGTACGATTGCAGAGTGTCACGTAGCATCGCGCTCAGGGGTTCAATCGATGCCGCTCCCACAAGCGCGAGGGACTTGGCGGCAGCCCAGGTGACTTCGGAACTGCTATCGTGCTGCAGCGTTGAGACCAGCGGTTCCTCAGCTTGGGCGGCTCCTGTCAGTCCAAGAGCTTGCACGGCCTTGAGTCGAATTGCGGGGTCGTCGGACAGGGACTGAGCGGCAAGGTGGTCAATCTCGCCGTGGCCAAGGCTGTGAAGACCGAAGCAACTCGGACATGCCAGCAGCACGGCGACGATCATCCACAGCGGGCCGGAGACGTGAGTCCTCTTCATTCCAGTTTCGGAAGCACCATGATTACCTCGCCTTCGTCAAGGCTAGGGGTTCGTACTGCATCGCGGTCATGTTACCAGGGCGTGGGTGGATGTCAATGTCGCGAGGCGCGCAAGGACAAAGTCGTAAGTACGAAGGACAAAGCAAGCGGAGAAGGGGGATAGGGAAATGCGGAACGCGCAGCGGGTGGTCAGAAGTTGGCGTTGACGCCGAAGAGGATTGCCGCGATGGCGCGGAGCGTATCGCCGTCGAGGGATTTGGCTTCGTAGAGGTCAATCAGGTCCGCTGCGGCCATCTGGAGAGATTTGTCCCCGAACTTCCGAGACAGGCGGCCGAGCTGCTGGGCGAAGTTGAAGTAGGGTATCATGCCGCGGCCGGTGATGTCTCTTTGGGCAAGAACCGGCTTGAGTGCTCGCGCGATTGCGGACGCGAGCGCCGCACCTTGCTCTTGCCGGGAAACCTGTTCTTTGACCGTGCTGCCTGCGCGGAGCGTGGCCCGGCCTCGCTTGAGCGCGTCTTCGTAGGACGTGCGCCGCCGGCGAGGCGGCTGAGTGGTACAGCCACCGTTTTCCTCGGCGGAAAGCGGTGGCAGTCCCCTCTTGGGCATGGCATAGCCCTGCTGCTCGAACCGCAGGAAGCAATCGCTGAGAAGTCCCTCAAGCAGTGCCTGGTCCAACCCGAAGTTCACCCACTTGCGCCAGGAACGGGTTCAGGGGTTCAAGGGTTCAGGCGGGCGGGCAGGACGTGAGGGTCCAGGCGTAGC
>CAIVTL010000112.1 GCA_903908785.1 Caldifarciminota bacterium
AATCTCCAGCTTCTCGCCCTCAAGCACGTGCTTGTTCACACCGACCACGGTTCGCCGGCCCTGCTCGACTTGCTTCTGATACCGGTACGCCGCGTCGGCAATCTCGCGCTGCGGGAAGCCGTGCTCGATGGCCCGGACCATGCCGCCCAAAGCGTCAATCTTCCGGAAGTACTCGTACGCCTGCTTCTCCAACTCGTTCGTCAGCGCCTCGACGAAGTAAGAACCGCCCAGCGGGTCAATCGTATTGGTCACCCCGGTCTCTTCGGCAATCAGTTGCTGGGTGCGCAGGGCAATCAGCACGGCCTTCTCGGTCGGCAGGGCCCACGTTTCGTCCATCGAATTCGTATGCAGCGACTGGGTGCCGCCCATAACTGCGGCCAAGGCTTGGAACGCGGTCCGCACGATGTTGTTCTCGGGCTGCTGCGCCGTGAGTGAACAGCCCGCAGTCTGCGTGTGAAACCGCAGCAGCCACGACTCCGGCTTCTTCGCCTTGAAGGTCTCCTTCATCTCCCGTGCCCAGATACGCCGCGCCGCCCGGAACTTGGCAATCTCCTCGAAGAAGTCCAGGTGCGAGTTGAAGAAGTAGGAGAGCCGCGGAGCAAACACGTCAACGTCGAGCCCGGCTTTGAGTCCGGCCTCGACGTAGGTCAGCCCGTCCTTGAGCGTAAACGCGAGCTCCTGCGCCGCGGTTGAACCGGCCTCACGGATGTGGTAACCGGATATGGAGATGGTGTTCCACTTGGGCACGTGCTTCGCCGCGTAGGCCATAATGTCGGTGATGACCCGCATCGAAGGCTCGGGCGGGAATAACCACGACTTCTGGGCGATGTACTCCTTCAGGATGTCGTTCTGAATCGTGCCACGCAGTTTCTCGCTCGGCACGCCCTGCTTCTCAGCCGCGGCAAGATAGAACGCCCAGACCACCGCGGCCGGGCCGTTGATGGTCATGGAAGTTGAGACGTCCGCCATGGGGATGCCGTCGAACAGCGTCTCCATATCGGCCAGCGACGCAATGGCCACGCCGCACTTGCCTACTTCACCTTGGGAAATGTGCTCGTCCGAATCCCGGCCGTACAGGGTCGGGAAGTCGAACGCGACCGACAGGCCGACCTCGCCGTGTGCAAGCAGGAACTTGTATCGTCCGTTGGTATCCTTGGCGGTGCCGAAGCCCGAGAACTCGCGCATGGTCCACTGCCTGCCCCGGTACATGTTGTTCCGGACGCCACGCGTGAAAGGAAACTGGCCCGGGAATCCCAGGTCCTGCAGATAGTCGAACCCGGCAACGTCGGCCGGCGTGTAGAGAATGTCCAGCGGCACGCCGGAGAGTGTCTGGAACTGCCCGGCGTCGGCCTGCTCCACTCCTTTCTGCCACCGCTCCCGCTCATCGGCAATCCGTTTCAGTTCATCAGCCATCAAAGTCTCCTCTCAACCCGCAGCAAGAACTTCCCTGAGTATCGCCTCAGCGGCTCGATACGGAGTCGTGCCGCCGTCCAGTACCTGTTGTGCAAGCTCGCCGAGTCGCTCGTTCACTTCCGGCCGGCGCCACACGTCGCGCCGCAGCCATTCCTCGGTCAGTTCGACAATCTCGGACCTGATGCTCTCGCGCTTCCGCTCTATCAACGCGCCCGAGGTCTCAAGCTGCTTCCGGTGCGCGTCGAGCTGGTCCAGTAACGCGGGAACGCCCAGCCCGGTCGTCGCGACGGTCTTCACCACCGGCGGCAGCCAGCCGTTGGTTCTCGCCTTCATCTCGACCATCGTCTCGACTTCCATGACCATCCGGTCCGCGCCCTCGCGGTCCGACTTGTTCACGCAGAAGAGGTCGCCGATTTCCATCAGCCCGGCCTTCATCGTTTGGATTCCGTCACCCGATTCCGGTACCAATACGACCACGGTCGAATGGGCGGCGCCGGCGATGTCGAGTTCGATCTGACCCACGCCGACCGTCTCGATGATGATGCTGTCCCGGCCGTAGGCATCCAGCACGTCGCAGACTTCCTTGGTCCGCGCGGCCAGGCCGCCGACTCCGCCCCGCGTGGCCATCGAGCGGATGAACACGCCCGGGTCGGTGAAGAGCGCTGGCATCCGCACCCGGTCGCCGAGCAGCGCGCCACCCGAGAACGGCGAGGTCGGGTCAACCGCCACGATGCCCACGGTCCGGCCGCGGTTCCGGCATTCGCGCCCGAGCTTCTCGACCAGCGTGCTCTTGCCCGCTCCCGGCGGACCAGTGATGCCGATTCGGAAGGCCCTGCCCATCAGCGGGTAGAGCTCATCGAGTATTGCCGTGGCAGCGTCCGGCTCGTTCTCGACGACGCTCATCAGCCGGGCACACGCCCGCTTGCTGCCGCCGCGGAACTCGGTAAGCAACTGGCTAGTGGTCGATGCCAATCCGGTTGACGATTCCCTTCTGGTACGGATGTTTGACTTCCTTCACCTCACTCACCAGGTCTGCCCGGTCAATCACCGCCGGTTTCGCACCCCGCCCGGTGAACACCAGCTCGACGTTCTCCGGACAGGCATCAATCAACGCCAGCACATCGTCGAGTTTCACCAACCCGTAGTCTACCGCGACGTTGATTTCATCCAGTATGACCATGCGGTACTTGCGTGAGGCCAGCGCCTCCCGCGCCAGGGCGAGGCCGCGCTGCGCCTCGGCCAGGTCCTCCGGGCTGGGGTTGCCCTTCTCGACAAAGGTAGGCAGGCCGGTCTGCACCAAAGTCAGGTTCCGGACCTGTTTGGCGGCGACAATCTCGCCGTAGCCGGGGTCGCCCTTCATGAACTGGACCATCAGCACGCGCCAGCCATGACCGGTTGCCCGTAGCGCCAGTCCCAGCGCGGCGGTCGTCTTGCCCTTGCCGTCGCCGGTGTAGACCTCAAGCATCTCAGGAAGTTACCAGTGAGTGCCGCAATCGACAATCGTCAATCGACAATCGACAATCCCTATCCAACGTCCGGGTTGAAGTCCGGCCCGAGCTTGGCCTTGAACAGCAGCTTCATCAGCGCGTTCCAGGTACGGAACGAAAAGACCTCACGCACCACCGGGGAGCTGGCGACGTGGGTAGCCAGTTCGCCGTTGCCGCCCTGGGATACCATGACGACCCTCAAGACCATGTGCGCGACTGTCCACGCCATCGCCAAACCGAACAGGAAGCTGAGAAACCCGTCGAGCGACTCGAACGACAAGGTCGTTATTGTGAACAGCCATCGTCCGAGCACAAACGCCAGCACAGCGAATACAAGGAACAACACAATCAGCACCGCGCCTTCGCTGGCTTGAACCGAGCCGGCCACGGGGTGGCAGAGGGCCGTCGCCCCCACCGCCGCCGCGACCATACCCGCAGCCTCAAACATCGGCAGGCCCATGCCGCCGGCCTTGCTGCCGCGGACGGTCTGGATAATCGTCACCACCACCAGAATCGCGAGCGTCATCCAATCATACCAGTGCATAGTTACCTCCTGATGTGCTTCAGTAGCTTCTCAGCTCTAGTCGATGTCATCGAGTTCGCCGGGGTCACCTGACCCCGCGTCGTCGAGGTCATCCATGCTCAGGCCGTCCGGGAGCCCGCCGCCTTCGTCGCCCGGGCCCATATCTTCGAGTCCGTCGTCGAAGTAGTTGTCGGTCTTCGACCCGGTAAGCAGCGTGAACCGGCTGAACACTTGCCGCGCCCGCTTCCGGCCGCACTTGGGACACGCCGGGTCCAGCCCGGCCTCTTTCTCGGCCAACGTGGCCACGATCTCGAACTTCTTTCCGCAGTCCTGACACTGATATTCATATACCGGCATGGAGTACCTCCAGTCAATGCTAGTATAATCACTACCAAAACCTGCGGATAAGTCAATGGGAAAACGCATAACCGCAAACGCCCGGCCTTATGTGCCGGCATGCGGCCTGGCCGGGCTATCGCCGGCCAGGCGACTCAATCGGACCCGGAAAGCGGGGCCGACTCAGGTATCGCGACCGTCCCGCCTGATGCGCCGATAGGCCGGTTCGTTGACCGGCACCGGCACCAGCAGTTGCGGAAGTCCGAAATCCAGGCTGGACAGGATTGAACCGATGCTCTTGCGCGTGGCGCGCTTCTTTTCTTGACGCTGTGCGTCGGAATCGTGATGCTTTGTTTTTTCCGTCATATCCACCCCTGAGTATATTATAGCTCGATAATGCCCGTAGGTCAAAGGTGGCGGCCCTCCGGGTTGACTTCGGGACTGGTTCGGCTAGCATCAGGGGCAGTCAGAACCCGCTAACAATAAGGAGCTATTCATGAAAGTAATCATCACCGACGGAATCGCCAAGGCCGGTGTGAAGATGCTGCAGGACGCCGGGATTGAAGTCGACGAACGCCCCGGGCTTCCGCCCGCCGAACTAATCCAGGCCATACCCGCCTATGACGCTATCATCGTCCGCAGCGCCACCAAGGTCACGGCCGACGTCATCAACGCCGGCAAGAACCTGAAGGTCGTCGGCCGCGCCGGCGTCGGCCTCGACAACGTGGACAAGAAGGCCGCGGACGCCCGCGGCATCAAAGTCGTGAATACCCCGGCCGCGACTTCGGTCACGGTCGCCGAACTCGCGCTCGGCCACATGCTCTCCTGCGCCCGCTCGATTCCGCAGGCGACCCAGTCGCTGCGCGAAGGCAAATGGGAGAAGAAG
>CAIVTL010000113.1 GCA_903908785.1 Caldifarciminota bacterium
CGTGCCCGGATTGTCATCATGGCGGCGGCCGGGGTGGCGAGCAAGGACATTGCCCGGCGCTTGCGGGTATCCCGACCGACCGTGCAGTTGTGGCGCGAGCGTTTTCTGGCATTGCGACTGGCGGGGCTGGAGAAAGACGCTCCCCGTCCGGGGCGGCTGCCCCAGATTCCGGCCCGGAAGGTACGGGCCGTGGTAGAGGCGACGTTGCGCAGCAAGCCCGCCAATGCTACGCACTGGAGCACGCGCACCATGGCCCAGGCGCAGGGAATCAGTGAGGCGACGGTACGGCGGATCTGGAAGCGCCACCGACTAAGGCCGCATTTGGTGGAGACATTCAAGCTCAGTCAGGACAAACAGTTCTACGAGAAGTTACAGGATGTTGTGGGTCTCTACCTGAATCCGCCGGATAAGGCCCTGGTGCTGTGTGTTGACGAGAAGAGTCAGATTCAGGCGCTGGAGCGGACGAGGCCGCTGTTGCCGTTGCGGCCCGGTCTGCCGGCTCGTCAGACGCACGACTACAAGCGCAATGGTACGACCACCCTGTTTGCGGCGTTGAACATGCTGGACGGGAAGGTAATCGGCGACTGCATGCCGCACCATCGGCACCAGGAGTTCATTCGGTTTCTTGAGCGGGTCGATGCGCAGACGCCGGCCGAATTGGACCTCCATCTGATCGTCGACAACTATGGCACCCATAAGCATGAGCGGGTCAGAGCCTGGTTGGGGCGGCATCCGCGTTTCCACCTGCATTTCACGCCGACGTCATCATCATGGCTCAATATGGTCGAGCGTTGGTTCCGGGAGTTGACGGTGAAGCGGCTGCGGCGAGGCAGCTTCGACAATGTGCCTATCCTGAAGAAGGCGATCGCAGACTACATTGCCACGAGCAACCAGAATCCGCACATATTCGTCTGGATCGCCACCGTCGAGAGCATCATGCGCAAGATAGCCAAATGTAAAGAAGCGTGTGACGCACTACACTAGCTATTTCCCGGGACACTCGCGCGCAACCGACGGGTCAATCGCCTTCGTGCCGTACGCCTTGTCAAACTGGGCGCAGAACTCCGCTGCGAGCTTCTTTGCCCGCTCGTCGTAGGCGGCCTTGTCCGGCCAAGTGTTGCGCGGGTTCAGCACGGTCGGGTCTGGCACGCCCGGACAGCTCTTCGGTACGCCGAGAAGGAAGACCGGGTCGGTGACGTAATCGACCTTGTCGAGTGAACCGTTGAGCGCGCCCTCGACGATTTCCCGGGTCAGGCTGATGTCCATCCGTTTTCCTGTGCCGTACGCCCCGCCGCTCCAACCGGTGTTCACGAGGTAGACGTTCGCGCCGTGCCGGTCGAGTTTCTCCCCCAGCAAGCGGGCATAAACGTCCGGGTTGAGCGGCATGAACGGCGCGCCGAAGAACCGCGAGAACGTGCTCTTCGGGTCGACGATGCCGGTTTCGGTCCCGGCCAGCTTCGAGGTGTAGCCCATCAGGAACCAGAGCATCGCCTGGTTACGGGTCAGGCGCGCGACCGGCGGCAGCACACCGTTGGCGTCGGCGGTCAGGAACAGAATCGTCTTCGGGTGGCCCCCGACCGGCGGCGTCTTGATGTTCGAGAGGAACGACAGCGGGTACGAGCCGCGGGAGTTGGGCGTGTAGCGTTCGTCGTCAAGGTCAAACCGGCCGTCCGGGTAGACCATCGCATTCTCGACAATCGCCCCGTGCTCGAGGTACGGCGCTGCGTGGAAGCAGGCCTGGTAGATGTCCGGCTCCTTGACCGGGCTCAAGTTGATGAGCTTGGCGTAGCAGCCCTCCTCGAAGTTGGCCACACCGTTGTCGCCCCAGCTATGCTCGTCGTCACCCAGCAACGCCCGTCGCGGGTCGGCCGAGAGCGTCGTCTTGCCCGTGCCCGAGAGCCCCAAGAGCAGCGCCACGTCGCCGTTGCGGCCCTCGTTGGCCGAGCAGTGGAGCGGTAGAATGCCTTCCAGCGGCAGCAGGTAGTTCATCACCGTGAACATGTGCTTCTTGACGCTGCCGCAGTAAGCCGAGCCAAAGACCACGCCGACGCGGCGGTCCATGTCCATCGCGATGACCATGTCCGACGCCTTGCCGGTCTTCGGAATCGTCCGCAGCCGTCCGGCATAGCGGGCCGGGTCCAGCTTGTCGTACGGGCAGACCAGCAGCGTGTAGGGTCGGTCCGCGAAACAGGAACTGCCGATGTCGTTCGGGACCCGCCGGAACATGTTGTCGGCAAACAGGACGGTGAGCGCCCGGTCGGAAACAACCCTCACCGGCAATGCGTGACCGGGGTCGGCCCCGAGCACGCGGTCGACGGCGTACAGCCGCGGTTTCGCCCCGAGCGCGGCCAGCGCGTCCGCGAACACCAGGTCAAACGTGTCCGGGGTAATCGGCAGGTTGTTCGGCGCGTCCCAGTCGATGTTCTTTCCGGATTCCGGCCGCCGCACGGTGACCGTATCCTGCGGGCTGCGGCCCGTTGACTCCGGCGGCGTCCACGTCGCGAGGCAGCCGCACGCCGCCACCAACGCCTCACGCCGAGCGACGACGTCGCCAATCATCGTCTTGCGGTCCGGGTTGAACCGGACATCGGAATGACCGGCCAGCAGCCGGCCCGCCCGCACGTTCAGGTCATCGCTCATCGTTCTCTCCTGTTCCGGCTAGCTCTTGCCGCTCGGGGTCTCTGGTAGCACCGCCTTCTCTTCCATCACGGCCTGGGCCGCGGCCAGCCGCGCAACCGGCACGCGGTAGGGCGAACAGCTCACGTAGTTGAGGCCGGCCGAATGAAAGAACTTGACCGAATCCGGGTCTCCGCCGTGCTCGCCGCAGATGCCGATCTTCAGGTCCGGCTTAGTGCGCCGGCCCAACGTGACACCGCGCTGGACCAAGGCCCCGACCCCGGCCCGGTCCAAGGTCTCGAACGGGTCCCGCTTCAGGATGCCGCGGTCGAGGTACTGGGGCAGGAACGCGCCGACGTCGTCGCGCGAGAACCCAAAGGTCATCTGGGTCAGGTCGTTGGTCCCGAACGAGAAGAAGTCTGCCTCGCGCGCAATCTGGTCCGCGGTCATGGCCGCACGCGGCACCTCTATCATCGTGCCGACCCGGTACGCAACCTTGACCCCGGTCTCCTTGAATACCTGCTCGGCCACCTTCTCGACCACGGTGCGCTGACGGGCCAGCTCGACCACGTCGCTGACCAGCGGAATCATCACTTCCGGCTGCACCTCAATCCGCTCGGACTTGACCTGGCAGGCCGCCTCGAAGATGGCCCGCGCCTGCATCTCGGTGATTTCCGGCATGATGATACCCAGCCGGCACCCGCGGTTGCCCAGCATCGGGTTGGCCTCTCGCAGTTCCTGGGCGCGCTTGCGCAGCTTGTTCGGGGTGACTCCGAGCGCCTTGGCCGATGCGCGGATATCCGCGTCGGAGTGGGGCAGGAACTCGTGCAGCGGCGGGTCCAGGGTCCGAATCGTAACCGGCCGGCCGGCCATCGCCCGGAAAATGCCCTCGAAGTCGGCCCGTTGCAGGGGCAGCAACCGCTCCAGCGCCTTACGCCGCTCGGCCTCGTTGTCGGCCAATATCATCGCCCGGAACTGGTTGATGCGCTTCGGGTCGAAGAACATGTGTTCGGTCCGGCAGAGTCCGATGCCCTGTGCCCCAAGCGCGACGCCGGCTCGGGCCTGGTCC
>CAIVTL010000114.1 GCA_903908785.1 Caldifarciminota bacterium
GAACAAGAAGGTGAAAGGCGGCACCGACATCGTGTGGGCCTACAAGGGTGGGACCGGCTACGCCTACCTGCTAAAGGGATACAAGAACGAGTTCTGGCGCTATCACACGACCGGCGACTCCTGGCACCAGTTGCCCAGCGCCCCGGTCGGCTCGAACCTGAAGTATGACAAGGGTTCGTGGCTGGCCCTCGACGAGGACAACAACCTCATCTACGCGCACAAAGCCAAGTACCACGAGATGTACGCCTACAGCGTGGCCGCCGACTCATGGCTCAGGACCCCGACCCGGAAGGCGATGCCGATACTCGGGTCAGCCGGTTCACGCAAGGCCAAGGACGGCAGCGCCGGAGCTTGGAAGACCGGGTGTATCTATGCCCTGAAGGGCGCGAACACAAGAGAGTTCTGGAAGTACTACACCCAGGGCGACTCGTGGCGCGAGCAGGATACGATACCGCTGGTCGGCTCGTCCGGCAAGAAGAAGAAGGTGAAGGGCGGCGGCGACCTCGTGGCCCTACCCGGCGCGCTGTACGCCACCAAGGGCAACAAGTGCAACGAACTGTGGCGCTACCTGCCGCGGGTGCTCTTTGAGGAACCGGGGCCGGAGCGCGAAGGCGTGATGGCCGAGCGCATGGCGATTGGCGAATGGCGGATGGCGATCAGCCCGAACCCAATCGTGTCCGGTTTCGCCACGCTGCGCTACAGTCTGCCGAATCGCGGTCCGATTACACTGACGGCTTATGACGTGGCAGGTCGGGTCGTGCTGACGCGGGGCCCGATTCTCGGGCGTACCGGCGCAATGAACCTGGACCTGCGACACCTGAGCAACGGCGTGTACCTTATGAGGCTATCGAGTGATGGCTTCACCGCCACACAGAAGCTGGTGGTGCAGCGGTAACCGCAGACAGAACACAGTACACAGGGGCGGCCTCCGGGCCGCCCCTGCGTTTCGGCTCGCGCCCGCCCCGCCTTGTCCTCTCCCCTCCCTGCTTCGGCCTTAGGCATATCTCTCCGGGCTCTTGCGGTCCGAACTGGCTTGGCAACAATAACTTACGGAGTTGTGCGCATGCCCCCGGGACGAACGCCGGGACGAACTACAGTACGAACCTCACACCATGAGATAGATCGCAACCTCCTACAGGTCCGATTCCCTGACCGGCACCTCGACCGAATCCCCTTCGACGACCGAACGATGCAGGATGAACGATTCCGAGATGGCGACCGCGATGGAATCAGATTCAACGGCCGAACGACGTACGACGAGTGAATCCACGCAGGCCGCTACGACGCACCAAACGATGACCGCCATGACCCGGGCCACGTGTCGGACCACTCGTCAGACCGCTTGTGCGGTCGTGAGTCAAACCGCGTCTCGGGCCATGCGTGAAGTTGCGTGTCGCCCCGCACGTCTGGCCACGAGCGGCGACCCGACGCGACTCAAGCCTGCGCGTGCTCCGGCGGCACGGAATATAGTCTACCAGATGGGTCAATTCTGGATGGCAAAGGTGGATCAATTCTCAGTGGCAATCCACAGACAGGCAAAGCAGGTCCTCGTAGTCGCGCCCGCGCAACCCGCTCCGGGAACCGGCACCAAGTAGCGGAACCGCGCCGCACCTGGCCGGCCGGAGTTCGAGGCCGTCTTGGCGCAACCGGGGCACGGCCAGCGCAGCGGAACCGTACCGGCAGAGGTACGCACCCGGCCCGGTTTCCTGTCCCCGGCGGTCTTTGCCGTCCCCAACAACGGCCGCGACGTGCGCCGCTGAAACCGTTCGCCGTAGCTTCCCCGATGCGTCGAATATCCTCACGCCGCCCGAGGCAGAACCGGTCGGCGTGAACCGTGTAGTTGTCCCGGCGCCGAACGGATGCGGGTAGCTCGCGACACCGGCCGCGCTCTCACGCGAACCCGGCGGCTCGTTCACCCCTCCCGACCCCACGACCACCCCCTTCATGCCGGACGGCGAGTGGTATCAGTAGAGGTAGTTGAACGTGAGCTCTATGGGAAGCTATCGCGAACTGCGAGCCACGAGTTGCGGGTTACGCGCTACGAGTAGCACTTGACCGGCAGCCTGTAATTGCTTGAGCTTGCCACTTCCCGCGCCTCACCGCCTCCCCTGAAACCGACATAGGAGCTCACCACAAAGGCAAAGACACGAAGTGGGTACATCGGAGAATCCTCATGTCTGCTTGGTGGTTCAATATTGGATTTGGGGGCCTCACAGGGGCCTCACCGCCTGTTGACAAGTGAACGGCTGTCGCTATCATTCCCCCGTGGGCAGGATTGAGTCCGTACTACCCGACCGAAGCTTCCTCTCCGGTGGTCGCGTCCCCGGAGCAGGACGGTATTCCCGAATCTGTCAGCCGACAGCACGAATCCAAATTAGAAAAACTGCAAAAGGAGGTCGCATGCGATACCTGCTTGTGTTCGCAATGATGGCGCTGGTTCTCGCGCCGTCAGCGTTCGCTGACCCGGCACTGGGCGGCGGACGTGGTCTGTTCCGAGTTCAAGACGCCCGGGTTGAGGAAGACGGCGCTCTCGTCTTCGCCAACCGCTGGATGTTCAACAAGACCGACCTGGGCGATGAAGTCACCATGTACCGAGGCCCGCTGTACGGGCTGGAAATGAACTACGCGCCGTTCCCGTTCGTCGAAGTGTACGGCAGCATCCTCGGGGTCGTCGACCTTCGGACCAACCCGCTGTCGCTGGCCTATGACCAGCAAGGCTATGGTCTGGGCGGCAAGCTCTCGATTCCGTGGCTGCCCGTGCTGAAGCTGGCCGGCTCAATGCAGGTCGCAACGGAAAACACCACCCATTCCTTTGAAGGCTACATGGATGGCTTCGTCTGGAAGGGGGCATCGTGGCGCGCAATCGCCGCCCTGCGCCTGTGGGATATCTACAAGACTCTGCCGACCCTGATGTTCAATTACGGCGACATGTCGGTCGGCAGCGACACGAGCCCGCACTTCCTCGGCCTGGGCATCGAATTCCCTTCCAACGCGCTCGACCTGTTCGTCGAGGCCTCGTCCGAGGCGGGCAAGAACCAGAAGTTCTTTGACAGCACCACCACGGCGCGGATTACGCCCGGCGTCCGGCTGAAGATCCCCTATTTCCATCTGACCGGTGGCATCGAATTCGGCCTGAACGACAACACGCCCAGGTACGAGGGAATCCTCGGATTCAACATCGTGTCGCCGTTCCCCAAACCCCCGGCCAAGCCTTGGGGCCGCCTCGCCGGCAAGGTCGAGGACGCCCGCAGCGGCCTGCCGCTGGCCGCGAAGGTCACCCTCTCCGGCGCCCGCGGCGGCAGCGTGAAGACTAACCCCAAGACCGGCGTGTTTTACATGCAGAAAGCGCCGATCGGCGTAATAGTCGCTGAAGCTTCGTGCGATGGCTACATCCCCGAGGCGGTGCCGCTGGTCCTCACCGACAAGGGCTACGCTACCTATACCTTCATGCTCAAGTCGCTGGTGCCGTACGGCACGGTGGCCGGCCGCGTGACCGACGTCTACACGGGCAAGCCGCTTGATGCCCAGTTGACGTTCGTGGCCACGGACATCGCCCCGGTCAAGTCCGGCGCCACGACCGGCTTCTTCCGCGTTGACAACGTACCGGCCGGGCTGGTCAACGTGAAGACCGAGAAAGACGGCTACTTCCCCGAAGAGCGGGTGGCCGAGGTCGAGGATGGCGGCGTGACCAAGCTCAACATCGCCCTCGCTTCGCTCGACATGAAGGGCGCCTACAAGGGCAAGGTGGTCGACAAGGCGAGCGGCGCCGCAGTGCCGGCCCAGATCAGCTTCGTAAAAGGCGACCGGTCGCCGATCACGCCGGACGCCTCGGGTGAGTTCGCGATGGAGTTGCCGGTTGGCAACTACGAGGTCAAGGTTGACGCCCCAGGCTACCTCCCGCAGAACAGCGCGTTCGCCATGAACAAGGGCGACACCGTCTACCGCGCCTACGAGATGGTCAGCAAGGGCATGGTCCTGACCCTGAAGGGCGTCTACTTCGAGTTCGCCAAGGCGAACCTGAAGACCGAATCCTACCCGGCGCTGATGGAAGCGGCCCAGATAATGAAGGACAACCCGGACATCCAGGTCGAACTCCAGGGCCACACCGACAATGTCGGCTCCGACGCAGCGAACCAGAAGCTGTCCGAGAAGCGCGCCTATTCCGTGATGAACTGGCTGGTGCAGTTCGGCGGCATCGACGCGAAGCGCATCACCGCCAAGGGCTACGGCGAGACCAAGCCAATCACATCCAACGATACCGAGGAAGGTCGGCAGCTCAACCGCCGGACCGACTTCGTAATACTGAAGTAGAACCGATAGGACCGATCGGACAAATCGAACCGATCGGACAGACGAAGGCGGGCCCAGGGCCCGCCTTCGTTATTGAAGCCCGGCGAAGCGGACGTAGATGTCGAAGAGTTGCGGGCCGAAGAAGAGACCAACGAGTGCGCCCAGCGCAAGGAACGGACCGAAGGGAATCGGCTGACCGCGCTGGTTCCGGCCGGCCGAGCGGGCAATGAGCCCGATAACAACGCCGAACACGACCGCGGCGGCCAGCGCCACAGTTAGCCCTTTCAACCCGACAAACGCGCCTATCATCGCCGCGTAGGGCAGGTCGCCGAAGCCCATCCCCTCTTTCTGGTCAACACCGAACCGCCGGAAAACACCGGCAAGCAGATACCGCCACAGGAGTATGGCGAAGAGTATGAACCCGGCACCGACCGCGGCTCCGGCAAGCGCGCCCTGGATTTCGGGCGGCGGCGCTGCCACGCTGCCCGCCAGCCCGAGCACCAGGCCGGCAACGCTGAAGCCGAACGGGAGGATTTGATGGTCGAGGTCGATGAACGCGGTGATGATGAGCATCGAGATGAGCACGACTGCCTTGACCGTCAGCAGGCCGTAGCCGAACCGGGCGTAGGCCGCGACGAAGAGCAGCCCGGTCAACGCCTCGACCAGCGGGTACCGGGCTGAAATCGGCAGTCCGCAGTCCCGGCACCGGCCGCGCAGGATTAGCCAGCTCAGCACCGGCATGTTGTCGTATGGCCTTATCGGCTTTCGGCAGCGCGGGCAGTGCGAGGGCGGCGTCGAAATCGACTTGTGCAGCGGTACTCGCCAGATGACAACGTTGAAGAAGCTACCGAATACCAGCCCGAGCAGGGCTGCGAGCGCCCAGATCACCGCGTGCTGGGCTGGGACGGCTGTCCGTCCGAAGGCGCGAAGAGCTTCTTGTCGGTCGCGATCGCGTGGGCGGTGTCGGCGGAGACTAGCCCTTTGCGCAGGAGCATCGCCAGGCACTGGTCCATGGTTTGCATCCCATACTGAGAACCGGTCTGAACCAACGAAGCGACCTGGTGCGACTTGCTCTCGCGAATCATGTTCTTGACCGCGGGCGTGGCAATCAGCACCTCCATCGCCGATACCCGGCCGCGCTGGTCCTTCCGCGGCAGCAGCGTCTGTGAAATAATACCACGAATGACGTTCGCGAATATCTGCCGCACGTAGTCATGCTGGTCCGCCGGAAAAACGTCAATCACCCGGTCCACGGTCTGCGCCACGCTGTTCGTGTGCAGGGTCGAGAGCACGAAATGCCCGGTCTCGGCCGCGGTCATCGCCAGCCGGATAGTCTCGAGGTCGCGCATCTCTCCGACGAGGATGACGTTCGGGTCCTCGCGCAGGCAGGCGCGCAGCGCGTCGGCAAATGACCGGGAGTGGGTGCCGATTTCCCGCTGGCTAATGAGGCAGTTCTTGCCTTGAAAGATGTACTCAATCGGGTCCTCAATCGTGATGATGCGCGCCGATTGCTCCGCGTCAATCCGGTCAATCATGCTCGCCAGCGTGGTCGACTTGCCGCAGCCGGTGGGACCGGTCACCAGCACCAGCCCGGATGTGCAGCGCGTCAGTTCCAGCACCGACTCGGGCGCGGGCAGTTCCTCGAGCGACCGAATCTTTGCCGGGATGATGCGGAATGCGCCGCCTACCCCGGACAGGTCCATGAACACGTTAACCCGGGCGCGAACCCGCTCCGGGGTCACGTATTCGACCACGACGCTGCCCGCCGCGGCAACGGCAGTGCCCCAGGTATAGGAAAGGTCAAGCTCGCGCTTCTGCTCGACCGCGGCCCGTTGCTCGTCGGTCAGTATCGAATAGAGCAGCGACTGCGAATCATCGGCCGCCAGCGCCGGCCCCGGGATCTTCTTCAGCTTGCCGTTGACCCGGATTATCGGCGGGTTGCCGACCGTAATGTGCAGGTCGGAAGCTCCGTACTTGGCTGCGTAACGCAGCAACTCGTCAATGTTCATTGCCGTACGATGTGCAGCGAGCGGAAAAGCCGAAGTGAAGAAGCCCCGAGTCCGGACTTGTCCACTTCGCTTTTCCCTTCTTGTCCACCAATGCGCCACGCCTGACGCTGAACGCTCTGGGCATCCGGCATCAGGCGTGGGACGTCAATCGTAGAACGTATAGCGTCTCAGAGCAGCCGCTAGCCCTCCGCCGGCACGATGTGCGGGATGATGAAAATCATCAGGTCGTTCTTGTCGTGCCGAATCGCGGTCTTCTTGAACAGGTGACCGATGATCGGGATGTCCCCGAGCAGCGGGATTTTGCCGATGGTCCGGGTTTCCTCATCCTTGGTCAGGCCGCCGATGACGATGACATCCCCGTCGCGGACCGTGACCTCGGTCTCGGCCTGCCGCTTTGCCACGATCGGCTGCTGGTCGTCGGCCGAACCGACGTAGCCGATGATCGCCTCGACGCTCGGCTTGACCTTCATGGTCACCCTGCCGTCGGACGTGACGTGCGGTGTTACTTCGAGTGCAATCGGCACCGACCGCGTCTTCCAGCTTGAGAGCACCAGCCCGGTTTTCGGGTCCGAGGTAACCTCGCGCTGCGGCACGTCAACGCCCATGCTCACGGTCGCGGTGTGATTGTCCATGGTCATCGTGCTGGGATTGGCCAGCACGCGGGACTTGCCGCGCGACGCCATCAACTCCATCGTCGCGTTGAACTGCCCCAGGTTAATCTTGCCCACGACCATGTTGTTGAAAATCAGCGGGAACCCGAAGTCCTTGCTGAAGTCAAACTTGCCGCTGCTGGCCGACGCCATCAGCGTCCACTCGATGCCATAACGATCCTCGCTGCTCTGGGTCGTCTCGATGAACTTGGCCTCAATCGTGACCTGCGGCACGGGCCGGTCCATCTGGACCAGAAACTCCGCAACCCGCTCCAGCGCCTCGGGGACGTCATCGACGACTATCAGGTTGCTCCGGTCCGAGCCGCCTGCGCTCGAAACGCGACGATACGCGACCTCCGCGTTCCCCGCCGGCGAGAGCATCTTCGACAGGAGCTTC
>CAIVTL010000115.1 GCA_903908785.1 Caldifarciminota bacterium
ACGGCGCGGACCGGGTCGTGTATACGCCGCGAGCCGAGCGCGACCTGAAGCGTATCTACGCGCTCGGCTTCGACAAGCTGCCGGTCTGTATCGCCAAGACGCCGCTTTCGTTCTCCGATGACCCGGAATGTGTGGGCGTCTGCGAGGGGTTCAAGATAGCCATCTCGGCGATTCACATCCGCGCCGGGGCTGGATACCTCGTGCCGGTGGCGGGGGAAATCGAACTCCTGCCCGGACTCGCCAAGAAGCCCAACGCGCTAAAGATAGACATCGCGGACGACGGCAAGCTGAGCGGGCTGTCGTAGCCGCCGGCTTGCGGCCATCGGCATTCGGTTCTGGCCGTAAACTCGGCACCGCAGAGGCCGTCAGCGTCCTTCTCCGCTCGTGCAGCTTCAGCATCGTCTCGACCACTTCAGTCGCCTTGTCTCCAGCGGCTGGCATTCATTGTTCCACGCTCATCGCTCATCACTCTCCGCGAACCCAACCATCTTGTCATGCCGCGCCGGGCCGGAGATAACGCAGCGTCACCGCCCCCCTTTGGCGACGCCGTAGCCGTGATGCTCAAGTACCGCTTGGCACAGCCTAAGGAAATCGCGCAGAGCGAGGTCGTTCTTTGCGTCGTTGGTCCGCCAGCCGCATATTTGAAACTGGACGGGGCCAATTCCATCGCCAACATGGTCAACGGTCGGAAGCAGTGCGAATTCGTGCTTGTAGAGATGTTTGTTCTTTTGTGACAGGTCGTTGTCCCAACGGCTGATGCGTTTCCAATCCAGCTTCTCGCCTGTATATGCATCAAGGCCGCCACTTTCCAACACGGCACGGTGGATTTCGCCTCGGTACGCTTCGCCTCCGGCCGTCTTGTTGCCGCGCTGACGGTCTCGCTTGACATGCGCTTGCGCCTTGCGGCGGAGCCACCGTTCATACATCTCCTGCGTTACTCGGCTCCGTAGGAATGGCGGGCGTTCATACTTCCTTGGCATCTCTGCTCCTTCTAGCTTCATGCGTCACGTGGTACAACCTCCTTTTCCCTGTCCATAGTCTCGCGCCGCTTGGGTGCCTGCACGTACCGGCCGGTTGCGGCGATGGTGCGTTCAATGGCTTCCTGCTCGTGCGGCGTCTTAGCCTTGGGCAAGTCCTTGTGCAGCTTCAGCATCCGCTCGACCGACTCGACCATCTTCTCATGTCGGGCGTTGACATCCTGGATGCACGTAGTACAACTTCCCACCCTTGCGGCACCGCCCGAGCGCACTGAGCATTCTTGGACGTACGTCTTTCCAAGTCTTGAGTCCTGGAAACAGCGGCTTGCCGCAGAGCTTGCATTTGGAGTCCTGTTCGGCGAGCCGCACGGCTGGCGTCAGAATGTCTGCACCTGAGACTATCTTTGCGTGTTTCATACAAGAAGCATACTTACACTCGCCAAGCCGTCAAGTTACGGAAATGTAGTGGCTGAGGAGCAGGTGGGAGCGATCAATGATACCCGTTGGCGTGCGCCTTTCGGGGAGAATCGGGGACACGTGACTTATCTCATCCGTCAAGGCCGAGGATTCGGATTCCATCGCGGACATTGTGGAGAATCTGGCCGGGAAGCCAAATACGCGGGGTGAGACCTCGACATGGTTGCCGTCCCCGATATCCCCGTAGTGCGTAAAGAACCGGGCGACCTGCCCGGCTCATTCTGTTTGTAGTCACTCCAAAGATGGTAGCCAACGACGACACTCAGCAGTAATACCGCGTCGTGCATTAGTTGCGACATGCACATGCAGCACTATTCATCGCGGATCACCGAGATGCTGGACCCGAGGTAGTTCGCGACGTACAACATGTGTGTCCGAGGATTCAGCGTGATGGCTTGAGGCTCTTCGCCGACCTCGATCTTCTTGATGACCTTGCGCGAGGACGCGTCGATGACTGACACAGTATTGTCCGAGTTGGAACAATACACCCTGTTGGAGTGTGCGCTGTACTGGAGCAGATGACCTCCCGGGCCGACCGACACGGTCGCCACAACAGCATCGGTTGCTCCATTCATCACGTAAAGTTGGTCGCAGTTCCAGCCCGCTATGTACATGGCGCCATCCGATGAAGCGCAGCATAGACACCCTGGCCGGTCTTCCAATTTCACGGTGGCTGTTGCCTTACGGGCGACACAGTCTATCACTGTGACGCTGGCGTCAAGCCAACTAGCGCAGTACACCTTCCGAAAGGCCGGATTGCTGCACAAATAGCGCGGTTCCGCATCCAGTGGGATTGTGTCCACCACACGTCCGGTCTTGCTGTCGATCACCAGGACTGCGCCAGGTATCTGACCAAGCATCGCACAGTATATCATGTTGCTGCTAGGTTCATAGCAGAGCGCTACATCAGACTGATGGCCGCCGAATCCTTGGGACACCACGGTCGTTTCACCGGTTGACTGGTCAAGGCCTACGATCTTGTCGTACGATACCCAGTACAACTTGCCATCGGCCGTATTGCCGCACACGACGGTGGGCTCCGTTGGCAGA
>CAIVTL010000116.1 GCA_903908785.1 Caldifarciminota bacterium
ACCAGGGCGCCATCGGCAGCGTGCTCGAGTTCACCGGCGTAGAGGAGTCGAAACTGCTTGCCGCCCGTGACCTCCGGGTGCAGGTCAGCCCGAATCCCTGCCGAACCGGCTGCGAGTTCACGCTGTCTGGTGCTGCCGCACATGGCGCGCGGATAGCGGTGTACTCGCCCGACGGGCGACTGGTCCGCGTTTTGTCCTCACCCCAATCCCTAACCCCTAGCCCCTATTCCTTCCGCTGGGACCGCGCCGGCGTCCCCCGCGGCATCTATCTCTACCGCGTCAAGGCCGGTACCGCGACCGCCGAAGGCAAGCTGGTTGTAACCGACTGACCTCAACCGAAATCACCTGGGCGGGCGTTCAGCCCGCCCTTCCTTCATCCTCCGGTTTGGGATTTGGAGTTTGGTGCTTGAGATTTCCCGCCGCCACCGGCGGCGGGCGGGGTCTTTGACCCGCCCTGCTTTTCGTGTAGCATGGTTGTTGACCATGACTGGAGGATAGATGAAGAATGCAGTGCTTGTGCTGGTCCTGCTGGCCGCAGCAGCGCCGGCCTTTGACCGAGTTGTCGTGCTCGAAGAAGCCTATTCAGAAGGCTGAGGTTCCTGCGTAGCCTCCAGCAGTATGCTGGACCAGATATGCGATGAGTTCGGTGACCGGGTCGCACCGGTGCAGTGGAACGCCAACAGCTCGTACCCGCGGCTGTACAACCAGGAAGCATGGGACAAGTGGCACCTGTACCCGCCACCGATGAGCGGCGGCTACTACTATCCGTGGCTCTGGACCGACGGCAAGAGCAGTTACTACGACTTCTACAAGTGGCGGGATTCTATCGTCCGGCACATGGCCGAGACGTCCGACGTGCAACTGGCTCACGTCGGCACAACCTATGACCCGCTGACCCGCAGCGGCGAGGTGCAGGTTGAGTGCTTCAACAACTCCGCGAGCCCGATTACCGCCGCCGTGCAAATCGTCATCACCGAAGACAGCATCTACTACCCAACCCCGAACGGCGACACCTGGCACAACCACGTCTGCCGCGATTACGTGCCGACCATCAACGGTACGCCGGTCACCATCCCGGCCGGAGGATACGACACCGCGGTCCAGACGTTCGCGATTGACACATCCTGGGTTGAAGCGCGGTGCAAGCTCGTGGTCTGGCTGCAGAACATGACGCTCCAGCCCGATTCCACCATGCCCTGTTACCAGGGCATGCAGACCCGCCTGCTCGACTTCACGGCGGTAGAAGAACCGAAGACACCACACCCCTCACGCTTCACCGTCAATGTCAGCCCGAATCCGTGCCGGACCGGCTGCGAGTTCACGCTCTCGGGCGACGCCGCACACAATGCACGGGTCACGCTGTACTCGCCCGACGGCCGCCTGGTTTGCATTCTGTCCGCACCCCAATCCCTAACCCCTGGCCCCTATTCCCTCAGATGGGATCGCGCCGGCCGCGCGCGCGGAGTCTACCTGTACCGGGTGAGTGCCGGCATCTCCACGGCCGAAGGCAAACTGGTTGTGACCGACTAGCGGTCGAAAGTGAAACTGCGGGGGCGGCCTTCCGCCCCCGTTCTGTTGGTGCCCAAGAACCGCGGCAGGAATTCACCGCAAAGGCGCAGAGACACGAAGGCACAAATGAGTTGCGGGTCGCGGGTTACGAGTTCCGAGTGTGGGCTTGGCGACCCGGTTCGCACTTCCCCATTTTCACTTTCCCCTTCGCGTCCTGGCGGTTCTATTCCGTCCTCCGTGAATTCTGCTTGACTAATGCCTGTCGGCGCGGACACTTACAGTGTGGAGAAGTTTGTCCAGACAGTAACCACAACCGCCAGCCGAGTCGCAGCCCGTCGCATCGGCCGGGCGCTGGTTGACCGTCGGCTGGCCGCCTGCGTGCAGATTGTCGGTCCGATTGAAAGCACCTTCCGCTGGCAGGGCAAGGTCGCGACCGCGCGGGAGTGGCTCTGTCTTATCAAGACGACGCGCGCCCGGTACCCGCAGGTCGCCGCCGCCATCGAAGCGCTTCACCCCTATGACACGCCGGAGATAATCGCGCTACCGATTGTCGCCGGCAGCCGCCGCTACCTTGACTGGCTCGCGTCTTCTGTCCGTCCAACCGCGGTCAATCTAGAATCTAGAATCCAAAATCGTAAATCCCCCCGGGGGTCTGCTTGCCGCTAAGAGAACTCATCTCCGGGCTTCAGGATCGCGACCCGGTAAGGCGGCGTTCCGCCGTGGAGAAGCTCGGCCACATGGGCGGCGACGAGGCTGCCGGCGCCCTGGTGCTGATGCTCAGGGACCCGGACGACTCCATCCGGGCACTGGTCGGTAATGCCCTCGCGACTTTCGGCCCGGATGCGGTTGAGCCATTGGTGCGTTATCTTGCCACGTGGCACGGCCCGGTGGACGCGGTTGTGCCGGAGCTGCTCGGCAAACTGCGCACCGAGCGCGGGCTCAGCTTTCTTGCCGGGCATCTTTCCGACCCGGAGGCGCCGACCCGTGCGGCCATCGCCACCGCGCTCGGCCGCATCGGCACCGAACGGACGATTCCGCTGTTGCTCGAACTGCTGCGGGACATGGTCGATGACGTCAGGATTGCCGCGGCCCGGGCCCTCGGCGAGGGCCAGAACCCGGCCGCCGTGGATGCCCTGCTTGATGAGATGGCCGATGAAAACCCGACCGTGCGGGCCGCGGTGGCGGAAGCCCTTGGCCGAATCAACAGCCAGAAGTCGGTTGACACCCTTTCGCACGCCTCTGCGGAGGACCCGGACTCGCACGTCCGCAAGGCGGCAATGGTCGCGCTCCGCCGCGTCAGCGCCTGGGCGGTCACCCCGCTGATTCACGCGCTGTCCGGCGATGACTTAGGCGAGCGCATCCGCGCGGTCAGCCAGTTGCTGAACCAGGGCAAAGCGTCGATCCTGCCGCTGACGGAACTGCTGACCAACGAAGAACCGACGGTCCGCGCCTCGGCCGCGGAGGTCCTCGGTGCGCTCGGCGACACGGCCGCACTCGACACCCTCATCCGCGCGCTCGGCGACGCCGACGCCCATGTCCGGCTCGCGACGGCGGCCGCGCTGGGCCGAATCAAGCACGCCCGTTCCGCCTCAACCCTTGCCTGCCTGCTTGAAGACCAGGACAGCAAAATCGCGTCCGCGGCCGCGGCCGGTCTGGAGAGTCTTGGTGAACTCGCGATCGACCCGGTATTCGGACTGCTCAACCACGAGTCGGCCGAAGTCAGGGTACGAGCGATTGACGTGCTGGGCCGGCTCCGGCACAAGGGCGCGTGCGAGCGGCTCACCCGCGGCCTGACCGACAGCGTCGCCTGGGTACGGATTGTCTCGGCTCAGGCGCTCGGCGAGGTCTGCGAAATCCAGGCCGCGCCGGCGCTGATTGAGGCGCTGAAAGACCGCGACCCGGTGGTCCGGGCCATGGCCGCCGAAGCCCTGGGCAAGCTGCGCGACTTCCAGGCCACCATGCAGCTCCTGGGCGCGCTCAGCGACGAAAGCGATATGGTGCGTATGAGCGTACTGCGTGCCCTCGGCCGGATTGGAAACTCGGCCGCGACACCTTTTCTCGAACACGCGCTTGAAGCGCCGGAGCCGGGCGTGCGTTGCGCGGCGATTGACGGGCTGGCCTCAATGCGCGTGACCAGCGTGATGCCGAGGCTGCGCAAGATGGCACGGCACTGGCCCATGGGCAAGGAACCGAAGGAAGTCCGAGAGACGGCGCTGCGGGCAGTCGAGATTCTAGAGGAAGCGCTGGAGCAGGGAGA
>CAIVTL010000117.1 GCA_903908785.1 Caldifarciminota bacterium
GTCCATCGTCTATTTCGACGAGCTGGACTCGATCGCGCCGACAAGGAGCGGTTCCGAGTCAGGTCGGCTTGATTCCAGGATTGTCAACCAACTGCTGACTCTCATGGATGGAATGGACGCCAACCAGCACGTGTGCACCATAGCCTCAACCAACAGACCAGAGCTGCTGGACCCGGCCGTACTGAGGCCGGGCCGCTTCGACTACAAGATTGAGATAGGTCTACCCAACTACAGCGGACGGCTCAAGATACTGCAAATCCACACGGCAAAGACCCCTCTCGAGCACGACGTCAACTTGGGGGAGCTAGCACTGGCCGCTGATGGCTTCTCAGGTGCAGAACTCGCGTTCGTCGCTCGGGAAGCAGCCTACAACTGCCTCCGCCGGACGTGCGACGTACACGCGCTTATGCGAAAGCCGCAGGCGAGCGACCCCGAGGCACTGAACCAGTCGGTGGCAATGGTCGACTTCGTCGCTGCGGTTGAGCGAGTGAAGAAAGAGAGGCACGTGAGCGATGATACGTCAACGGGGAACTAACTACTCTGCCACACGGCGGGTCACCGGCCGCAAGTCCGACGCCCGATTTGACACGAGCCTGCCGGCATCAAACAATCTCGTGATGGAGTCCGAACCCTCGGCCGTAGCGGAGATGAGACCAGTAAGGTGAACCCGCCTCCCCGGAACCCTGAGTACGATGTCGCTCTTTCGTTCGCAGGTGAGGACCGCCCATACGTAGGGCAGGTCGCTGAGCACCTCGTCGCACGCGGAATAGGGGTCTTCTACGATGCTCATGAGGAGGCCGACATGTGGGGCAAAGACCTGTATGCACACCTAAGCGACGTATACCTGAACAAGGCTCGGTACACTGTGATGTTCATCTCCAAGTTCTACAAGGCGAAGATCTGGCCGAGACACGAGCGTGCGGCCGCGCAGGCACGCGCTCTACTAGAAGAGAGTCGCGAGTACATACTGCCGGCGAGATTCGACGATACCGACATACCGGGTGTCCTTCCGACGACGAAGTTCGTAGACCTGCGCTCGTTGCAGCCCGTGGAGGTTGCCGTGCTGATCTGCAAGAAACTCGGACGGAACCCTCTCGCTACGAAAGCGCACGACCTACCCTCTCCACAAGCCCGCGCTTTCTCAGGTGAGGCAAGCTTCGACTACTCCAGCTTCAACGGGCGGTTTCGCATAGGCAGCGGGCAGTTCGAATTTGAGACGCGCTGGAGTAAGGGCGGCGACAGGGCAATATACTGCTACACTGACTCTCCTAGCGTTCGGGCCGTGGCGCTTGCACCGAAGGGTGCCACGATTACGGACATTCGAGGCGGCAGCAAACTCGACTTCACGTCAAGAGCAAGGTTAGCGGAAATCGGCCGCGTTGTGGTTATTCAGAATCACCACGGAGTCTACGCAGCTCTGCAGATTCTGGACATCAAGGACGACAGTCGCGGAACAGCTCAGGACCTCCTGCGCTTCCGTTACAGGATTCTCGCCAATGGGTCGGACGACTTCTCTGCGGGAGGTGCCGACACCTCCGCTGGGGCCAATGGAGAAGAACGGCCACACGACTAGCCCTTGCCGGCCCAACGCGCGGGCGGCGTCTCCATTGCCATCAGCGCAAGCCGTCAACCGTAGGCCGCAGACCGTCTCCCCTCGTCCGTCACGCCCCGCCGCCTTGACATCTGAGTCGGCAGTAGTAGTATTGGGCCTGTGGTGAACCCCGAACCCCGCCCGGCCCGAACGCGGAATGGGTATAGAGAGATGTCGCGAAAGTCCAGTGGCTTGTTGCTCCATGACCATCTGATGGGA
>CAIVTL010000118.1 GCA_903908785.1 Caldifarciminota bacterium
CCATCCGCTACGCCCTGCCGCGGCCGGCGCCGGTCGAGGTACGAATCTACAACACTGCCGGTACACTCGTACGGCGGCTGGTGGACGGCAGCCAGCCGGTCGGCTACCGGCGTGCGTACTGGAACGGGTGTGATGACCGAGGCCGCCGCGTGGCGCCCGGCGTCTACTACTGCCGGTTCCGCGCCGGTGAGTTCCTTGCCGCGCAGAAGCTGGTCGTGCAGCGATGACGAGACGAGAGTAGAGAGTAGGGAGTCGAGAATAGTCTGCAGGGGCAGGCAGAAGCCCGACCCTGCAGGCTGTAACGGTGTTGACAAGCGGGGCGGGAAGCATAACATTTGATTATGACTAGTCGTGAGATGCGGAGTTTGGCCGTAGTCCTGACAGCGGCGCTGGGGTTGGTCGTGTCAGGCTGTTCGAAGAACGCCAACCCGGATACGCCGACGCCGCCTGTCGGCACGGTGTCAAGCAAAGTCGGAATCACCTGTCCGTTCAAGGTCGTGGCGAGCGACCCGGATTTCCAGCGCGTTTTGGTACGCATCGACTGGGATGACGGCGATACGTCGGACTGGAGCGAGATGTTCCGGTCCGGTGATACGATGACGCTGGACTACGCCTGGCCAGTGGCGGGCGACTTCAGGATATCGGCCCAGGCCAAGGACGAGAAGGGCGCGGTCTCAGCCTGGTCGAATTGGCACGCCGTTGTCATCAAGGATACGATTAACGTCCCGCCTGGTCTGCCATCGATTCCGGTCGGTGCAGACACCGGGTATATTGACTCGACCTATGAGTTCACGACCCGGGCCGGTGACGAAAATGGCGACCGAATGTTCCTGCAGTTCAATTGGGGCGAGGGTGATACGTCGGATTGGAGTAACATGGTCCCGGAGAGCACCGCCGTGACGATGTCGCACGGGTGGTTTCTGCCCGGCGAGTACTCGGTTGCCGCACGCGCCCGGGACGAAAAAGGGCTGATCTCCGATTGGTCCAATGTACACATCATGGTTGTCATCGGGGATTCAGTCAGCCGGCCGCCGGGAATTCCGCTCATGCCATTCGGGCCTGACACCGGGTACGTTGACTCGACCTACGGATTCTGGACCGCAGGCGGTGACCCGAACGGCGACAGTATCATGTTCCAGTTTGACTGGGGCAGCGGCGATACGTCGGCCTGGGGCGACCCGGTTACGGAGAGCACCTTTGTCAGGATGACCCATTCGTGGTCCGGCGCCGGAGACTACCTGATTCGCGCCAGGGCCAGGGATGTGCACGACCTGGTGTCGGACTGGTCCGACGTCCACCTTCTGACAATCCGCGACCCGCTGCCGTAGGCCGGAGCCAGGTCTACCGACGAGACTCCGAGTCACCAATGCCAGATGTGAGACTGAGAGTGCATGTCTTGTTGCTGGCGCTGGTGTTGCCGGCTGCCGGGTCGGCGCTTGGCTTCGAGGTGCACGGCCGGGCGTCGGGGTGGCTTGGCGCGAGTTGTGATACGTCGTTCCTTGGGGTAGCCGGCCTCCGCTATCTGCCCGAGGCGCGTGTCTCCTTCCCTATCAGCAAGGAGTTCGCCTGCGACGCCGAGGCGTCGGTCAACGGGTTCGTGTCTGCCGAAGCCCGGACTGAGAGGCCCGAAGTCGAAGCTCGCATCAAGCCGTACCGTGGGTTCCTGCGGCTGTCATCTGCTCGGTTCGAAGCCCGCGCCGGGCTGCAGAAGATTAACTTCGGCTCGGCAACTCTGCTTCGACCCTTACAGTGGTTCGACCGAGTTGACCCGCGCGACCCGCTGGAACTGACCGACGGCGTCTATGGCTTGCTCGCACGCTACTACTTTCAGAACAACATCAATCTATGGGCCTGGGGATTGCTCGGCAACAGTTTGCCCAAGGGGTGGGAGGTCTACGGTTCGGAGCGTTGGAATTTGGAACCGGGCGCGCGTGTGCAAGTGCCACTGCCGCGCGGAGAGGTGGCGGCATCATACCACTACCGGCGGTTCACGTCGCGGACAATCACTCCCGAACCGGCGGTCTATGCCGTGAACGAGGACCGGCTGGGAATCGATGGCAAGTGGGACGTCGGTATCGGGCTCTTGTTTGAGGTGACCATGGGACGACAAGTCGATGAGGCGCGGTGGGACACCACATGGCAGCGGGCCGCGACTGTCGGACTCGACTACACTTTCGGCATCGGTTCCGGCCTCGGTGTCGTCGCCGAGCACATGCTTGCCGGCGGCGCGACTGAACCGTTCGGCCGCGGCACCAACGCGCAGTTCTCGGCCCTGATGGTCAGCTTCCCGCTTGGGTTGTTGGACAACCTGAGGGGAATAGTCTACTATGACTGGAAGAATGAAGACCCATACAGCTACATCGGCTGGCAGCGGACGCTCGACAACTGGATATTCAGCGTCGGCGCTTTCTGGAATCCCGACCGACCGGCCGCGGCCGGACGCCCCATTGCGGGCGCGGCGGGCAAGGGCGTGCGGGCCGAGGTGGTGTACAATCACTAGGAGAGGGAGTAGGGGAGAGAGGGAGGCAGGGAGAAAGTGAAGAACGGAGGCGGAGTGGAGGACAGTGTGGTGGTTAGTACCGACAAGCTGGTCAGGACGTTTCGCGTCGGCCGGTCAGAGTTGGTGGCCCTGAAAGATGTGAGCCTGGAGTTTCACCGGGGCGAGTTCGCCGGGCTGGTCGGGCCGTCCGGTTCGGGAAAGACAACGCTGCTGAACATCATCGGTACGCTCGACACGCCGACGTCAGGGACCGCCACAGTGCTGGGCGAGCGGGTGGAGAAGCTCTCTCCGGGCCAGGCCGCAGCCCTGCGCAGCCGGCAAATAGGCTTCATCTTTCAGACCTTCAACTTATTGCCGGTCTACTCTGCGTACGAGAACGTTGAGTTCCCGCTGCTCCTGCTCGGGTTGTCCTCAGCCGAGCGGCGGAAGAAGGTGACCGACGCTCTCGAGTGGGTGGGGTTGGCAGACCGTGCGAAATCCAAGCCGACCCAGCTTTCGGGCGGCGAGAGCCAGCGGGTCGCGATTGCCCGCGCGGTCGTGAAGCGGCCGGAACTGGTGCTCGCGGACGAGCCGACCGCCAACCTCGATGCCGAGAACTCGCACAAGATACTGCAGACCATGGTCGGCCTGAACCGTGACCTCGGCACCACCTTCATCTTCTCGACCCACGACGAGAAGGTAATCCGCTACCTGCGGCGCAAGATATCGCTGGTCGACGGCAAGGTGGCAAATGACGAAGCTCGAAGTCCGAATACCGATTGAAGCCCGAATTGCGGAGAATGACCAATTCGGCATTCGGGTTTGGCCTCTATTGACTCGTCATTCGAGCTTCGAGTTTCGGACTTCCGCCGCGGAGGCGGCGCGGCCATGACCATTCTCAAGCTCGCCATCCGCAACCTGCGCGGTGCCGGCATCCGGACGTGGCTGAACGCCGTGGCACTTTCTTTCGCTTTCGTGGCGATAATCTTCGGCCAGGGAATGCTGCAGGGCATGAACAAGCAGGTCGAAGATGCCTCGACCGCGTTCGAGTTCGGCGGCGGCCAGTACTGGCAGAATAGCTACGACCCGTATGACCCGCTGACGCTCGAAGACGCGCACGCGCCCCTGCCGCCTGTGCTCGACTCGCTCGCCACTGCGGGCAAGGCCGCGCCGATACTCGTCGTGGCCGGCAGCATGTATCCGCAAGGCCGCCTCAAGCCGGTGCTGCTCAAGGGCATCAGTCCAGTCCAGAAGGTCATCGCCCTGCCGACCGCAGCCCTCGGCGACACCACCGAGGAACTTCCCCTGCTCATCGGCAGCCGCACGGCAGCCTCGACCGGGCTTGCCCTTGGCGACCAGGTGACCGTGCAGTGGCGCGACGCGGACGGCGCATTCGACGCCCGCGATGGCCGGGTGGTGGAGATAATGCACACCAGCGTCGGGACGGTGGACATCGGCCAGGTCTGGGTACCGTTTGCGACCCTGCAGAAACTGGCCGGGATGGAAGGCGAAGCGACCATCGTCACGGTGGCCAAAGGGATGCGCAACACGCCCGTGGTCGAGGGGTGGAACTTCCGCACGCCCGGCTACCTGCTTTCCGACCTCCGCCAGGTCGTCCAAGCCAAGTCCGTGGGCCAAACGGTGATGTTCTCCGTGCTCTTCCTGCTTGCGATGCTCGCGATATTCGACACCCAGGTGCTGTCAGTTTTCCGCCGCCGCCGCGAAATCGGGATGCTCGTCGCGCTTGGCATGACCCGGGCCCGGGTCATCGTGCTCTTCACCCTCGAGGGCGCGCTCCACAGTGTGCTGGCCGTAATGCTCGGTACCTTGTACGCCGGCCCCTTGTTCATCTACCTCAACCGCAACGGGTTTACCATACCGGGAATGGACACGTTCGGCTACGCGCTGGGTGACAAGCTCTACCCCGCGTACACCGCTGGGCTCATCCTGGGCACGACCGTCCTCGTGTTCGTCGTGACCACGTTCGTCTCTTGGCTCCCGACCCGAAGAATCGCCAAGCTCAATCCAACCGACGCACTGGCAGGGAGAGGAACATGAAAACAGGAAGGGTTCTGGGGTTCAGGGGTTCAAGGGTTCAAGTGCATGAGCTTCGGACTTGGGACTTTCCCTTTTCCGCCTTGCTTTGTCCTTTGTACTTATGACTTTGGACTTTCTCTATGTTGTTGTTTCTCGCTAAGGGTCTCTTCCGCGACCGGTCGCGGAGCCTGTTCCCGCTGCTCACCTGCGCCATCGGCGTAGCGCTGGTGGTGCTGATGGACAGCTACTTGCGCGGCGCGACCGACGCGATGTTCAACGCCACGGCCAGCTTCGTCTGCGGTCACGTGCGCGTGGCGACCCGCGCCTTCGAGAAGGCCGGGACCGACGCCACCAACGAACTCGCCCTGCTCGGCGTGGACAGCGTGATGGCCGAACTGAAGCGCGACTTCCCTGACGTAGCCTGGTCCCCGCGCACACGGTTCGGCGGCCTGATTGACGTGCCCGACTCCGCCGGCAACACGCGGGTGCAGTCGCCCGTGGCCGGCCTGGCCGTGGACCTGTCCGAAACCAGTCCGGAGCTGAAGACACTCAGGCTGGAAAAGTCGCTCGCATCGGGCCGCCTGCCGTCACGGCCCGGCGAGATACTGCTGTCCGATGACTTCGCGCGTCGGCTTGGGGTCAAGCTTGGGGACAAGGTCACGCTGGTTTCCTCCACGATGAACGGGAGCATCGCGACGTGGAATTTCGCATTGTCCGGCACGGTCCGGTTCGGCATACTCGCGATGGACCGGGGCGCGATGATCGCGGACATCAAAGACATCCAGCAGGCGCTCGACATGCCCGACGCGGCCGACCAGGTACTCGGGTTCCTGCCGCGCGGCCAGTACGACGACAGGTTGGCGTCCCGGCTGGCCGCGAAGTACAACTCCGTCCACCCGGACGAGGACAAGTACGCGCCCCAGATGGAGACCATGCGTTGGGCCAGCGGTCTGGGCGCGATGTTCGACATCATGGGCGCGGCCTCGGCACTTATCGCGTTCATTTTCGTCACCGCGATGGCGGTGGTGCTCTGGAACGCAGGCCTCATGGGCAGTCTGCGCAGGTACGGAGAAATCGGGGTCAGGCTCGCCATCGGCGAGTCCAAGCACGCCGTCTATCGCTCGCTCCTGGCCGAGGCCCTCCTCGTCGGGCTGATTGGCTCGACCATCGGCACCCTGGTCGGGCTCGCGCTGAGTTACTACCTGCAGGAAGTCGGTCTCAACATCTCCGGCATGATGCCCAATGCCACGATGGTCATCGACGACGTCCTGCGCGCGCGCATCGCGCCGACGAGCATGGTCATCGGGTTCCTGCCCGGGCTGCTCGCCACCTTCTTCGGCGCGGCGATTTCGGGACTGGGTGTGTACAAACGGCAGACGGCGATGCTGGCCAAGGAGTTAGGAAGTTAGGAGTCATGAGCTATGAGTAGGGGAACGACCGTCCGCTTTCTGGCATATCTGTGTTTATCAGTGTTCATCTGTGGTTTGTTCTCGTTCGCTACCGCCGAGGCGCCGACCGGCGAGTCGATTCTGAACAAGGTGGACGAGAACAACTACGCGGACACGCGGGTGGCAGTGTCTCAGATGGTCATCCACCTCGCCCGCAACACGCGCACGGTGAAGGCGAAGTCGTGGGTCAAGGGTTCGGATAAGTCGTTCACCGAGTTCCTCTACCCGCCGCGGGATGCCGGCACCAAAATGCTCAAGCTGGGGGACGAACTCTGGACCTACACTCCTTCGACCGACCGCACCATCAAGATATCCGGCAGCATGTTGAGGCAGTCGGTGATGGGTTCGGACCTGTCATACGAAGATATGATGGAAGACCACAAGCTGATTGACGAGTACTCGGCCGCAGTCGCGGGGACCGACACCGTGCTCGGCCGGCAGTGCTGGGTGCTGGAACTGACGGCCAAGACCCCGGACGTCAGCTACCACTCCCGCAAAATCTGGGTGGACAGGGAACGTTACGTGCCGCTGCGGGAGAACCGATTTGCCAAGAGCGGCAAGCTGCTCAAGACCACCGAAGTGAAGAGCGTCTCACAGCACCAGGGCCGCTGGGTCGCGGACCACGTTTCGTTCAAGGATGCGCTTAAGACCGGCGAGGGGACCGAGTTCGTGCTCGACTCCATCCGTCTCAACGTCCCGATTCCCGATTACATCTTCTCCAAAGCTGCGCTGAAGAAGTAGCCGAGCGAACCCGAATTGAAAACGGCGGGCGGGGAACACCCCGCCCGCCACCCTGGCAGAAGACGTTGGCCGTTACTGCAAGACGACCTTGCTGGCGCGCACCTTACGCCGTGCACCATTCTCCATTACGAAGTAGACCCCGGGCGCGAGATGCCGGACATCGTTCGCGCCGGGCAGAAGGTCCATCACCCTCCGGCCCGCCGCGTCGAGCAGAGCGATCTCAGATCGCAGATTGTAGATTGCAGGTTGTAGATTGAGGATGCCGCGGGCGATGGTCGGGCCGGTGTTCGGTGTTCGCACTTCGGCGCGCGGCATTTCTTCGATTCCGCCGGGCTGGTCACGGAGGATCGAAACCGTGGAGCCGTACTGGTTCGCCACGTAGACGCGGTTGTGCGCCGGGTTGAAGGCTATCGCGCGCGGCTGCGCGCCGACCGCGAGCGTGACTATGGCCGAGTCACCATGTCCGTCGATGACGGTCACCGCCATGTCGTCCGAACTGGCGCAGTACACCTTGTTGCGGGCCGAGTCGTACGCCAGCACATTCGGGTACAGCCCAGCCTTCACCCTTTTAATGACCGCGTTCGTAGCCCCGTTGATTATCGCCACGCTGTCGGCGTTGCCGTCGATGCAGTAGACCTTGTTGTCGGCCGAGTTCCAGCAGAGCGCCTGCGGGTAGCCGACCACGATCCTCGCGACCACCGCGTTCGACACGCCGTCGATGACCGCAACGGTGTCGGTGCCTGCGCAGCCGACGTAGACCCGGTTGTTCGTCCGGTTCCAGCAGAGCGCGCGCGGGCTGTTGCCGGTCGGGACAGCAGCGATGACCTCGTTGGTTGTCGCGTCGACCACCTTCACGGTGTCCTTGAAACCGTCCGAGGCATAGAGCTTGCTGCTGGTCGGGTTGAAGCAGATGGCCTTGGGCTTAACCCCGAGCGCGACCGAGTCGACCAACTGGTTGGTTGCGCCATCGATGACCGCGAGCCCGCCGCAGCCGTAGGTTGAGACGTAGACGCGGTTGGCGGCCAGGTCGGCGAGGCTCGGTCCCGGGCGGCCGTGGACCGGCACGGTGGCGACGACGCCGTTGGTCGAGCCATCGAGGACGGTGATGTCCAGCGTCGAGTAGTTGCCGCAGTACACTTTGTCGTTGGCCGCGTTGTAGCAGATGTCCGAGGGCGCGCCGCCGGCCGGGACCTCGGCGACGATTGCGTTGGTCGCGCCGTTGATGATGGTCACATTGTCGGCGGCGCTGTTCGCGACGTATATCTTCTCGCGCTGCGGATTGTAGCAGACGGCACTCGGCTCGTAGCTGGTGACGACAGTGTCCACCAACACGTTGCTCGCGCCGCTGATTGCGACGACTCTGCCGCCGTCGTTACAGGCGACGTAGACGCGGTCGTTGGTCCTCGCGTGGCAGAACGCGGCCGCGTAGCGGGGCACAACCGCGGCGCCGACTACTGCGTTGGTTGCCCCGTTGATTATGAACGTGCTGTCGTTGTAGCTGGCGCCGCAGTAGACCTTGTTGTCGACCGGGTTGTAGATGAGCTTGTTGGGCATGTAGCAGACCGGCACACTGTCTTCGATAATCTGGTTGTTGGCGGCGTTGACGATGGTCACGCTGTTGTCGGTGTTGTTGGCGGTGTATACCTTGTTGTTGGTGGGGTTGTAGCAGACGGCGTACGGCCGCACCCCGACGGTGACGGTCACTACGATGGCGTTAGTGGCACCGTTGATGACGGTCAGTGCGTCGGTGCCGTAGGCGGTGACGTAGACGCGGTTCCCGCTCGCGTTGTAGCAGATGCCGGTCGGGTAGTGGCCGACCGGGATGCGGGCCGTCACAGTGTTGGTCGTGCCGTCGATTGCGTAAACGCTGTCGTCGCCGCCGGTCATACAGTAGACCCGGTCGTTGACGCTGTTGTAGGTCATCCGCTCGGGCTGGGCGCCGACCGCCACGGTCGCGATGACCGCGTTGGTCGCGCCGTTAATGACCGTGACGTTGTTGGAGTTGCGGTTGCCGACGTACATCTTGTTCTTGGCCGGGTTCCAGCACAGCACCTGTGGCCCGTCGCCGCAGAGGATGGTCTGCAGCACAGTGTTCGTGGCGCAGTCGATGACGGTCACGGTGCTGTCAGAGGTGTTGGCGGTGTAGACCCGGTTGTTGGTGCGGTTCCAGCACAGGTCCCGCATGCCGTCGCCGGCCGGGATGACGGCGAGTTTCGTGCCGGTCGCGGCGTTGAACGCGATGACGCGCGCGCCGTCGTTGCCGGCGACGTACACGGTGTTGTTGATCGAATCCCAGGCCAGGCATTGCGGGTTGGTGACACCGGTCAGCGAGTCGGGCAGGTAAATCGTTTTCTCCAGCGCCTGCGCGCCCAGGAGCGAGCACAGGACCAGCGGCGCCAGCAGCAGGACAACGGTGGCCCGGCGGCTCGGGTGCCGGGCCGCGGACAAGACGGGGTTAGACATATTGCCTCCTTTGGGTTCTGCCGAAGATATGTTGCGTATTGTTATACAGCGGCTGTCCGACAAGTCAAGCAAGCTGGCGGGTGATGCGGCTGAGGAGCCGGCCCGGCAACCGGTGCGTCCGTCTGCGGGCAGCCATGCCGGGCCGATGGTCAGTCGGGTTTCGGTCGACCGCGCTGCTTGACCTCGGCTGCGAAGGAAGTTCCGCCGAGTTGGGGCCGGGCGTCAGGCGCGAGGGTCGCCGGGCAGATAGCTGCCGGTAACCTGCCTGTATGCCTCCGAGGTCTTGTCTCCGCAGATGCCGTCCACCCTGAGGAAGATACCGGCGTGAGTGTTGAGCCAGTTCTGGAGCTCAAACGCCTGGGTCAGCGTCTGTTCGTTCCTCGGCTTGCTGGTCGAATAGGGAACGACCAGCGGGTCGGCGTTTGGCTTCGGAACGAGTTGTCCCGGAAGCTGCACCAATCCGCGTTCAACCATGCGGCGGAGCAGGACGGCAGCGCCACACTGTTTCGACACCGCTGTGTCCGACCAGACTTTGTCGGCGATGTATCTGCCTTTGGTGTAGTGCTGTGAGAAACTCCACAGGTAGCCCGAGTTGACGCCCTTGCTGCGATAGCCCCAGCCATTGTACTGCTCGAAGCGCCACAGCGTTGTGGCCAGGCTCCAGTCGATCTCGCGCGCGAAACCCTCGTAGGTGAGCGAGTCGACGGCACTGTCTTCCCATTGGAACGGGGGCTGGCCGGACTTGGGACGGCCACTGGGTACGTTGACCGTGCGGGCAGTCAATGGGTCGCCGTTGTGGAGGTGCTGCTTGAAGCTGGAGCTGCATTCCAGACTGTGGATGATGCCGATGAAGTGCCAGGGCACACCGGTAGCGGCGCTCACCGTGTCGTAGCGCGTCTTGCCGGTCGCTATCTGGTTGACGGTGCGTTCGACTTCGACCGTGCGTTCCGGTCTTGTCTGGCAGGTCTTGAACAGGTCTTCGTACTCCTGTCTCAGTGTTGGTGTGAGTGCGGGCATCTCATTTCTCCTTCTGTTCCTTCGGTTTCTGGGATTCTGGCCTGGAGCGTTTCCGGAGTTCGGCTTCGAAGCCGCGGTCGGGCGGGCGGTAGTACTTGCGGCCTTTGAGCGAAGGCGGCAGGTGCTCCTGCTCGACCTGCGCGTCCTTGAAGTCGTGCGCGTACTTGTAGCCCTTGCCATAGCCCAGCCCTTTCATCAGGCCGGTGGGCGCGTTGCGCAGGTGGAGCGGCACCGGCTCGGTTGCACTCTTGAGCGCGTCCTCTTTGGCCTCGCCGTAGGCGACGTAGAGCGCGTTGGACTTGGGCGCGAGCGCGAGATAGACCACACATTGCGCCAGCGCGGTGTTGCCTTCCGGCATGCCGACGAAGTGGACCGCGTCCTTCGCCGCATTGGCAATGAGGAGCGCGTTAGGCTGGGCAAGGCCGACGTCTTCCGAGGCGAAGCGGACGAGCCGGCGGGCGACGTACAGCGGGTCTTCGCCGGCCTCAAGCATCCGCGCCAGCCAGTAGAGCGCGCCGTCCGGGTCGGAGTCGCGCAGGGATTTGTGCAGGGCGGATATCAGGTTGAAATGCTCTTCCCCCGACTTGTCGTAGAGCAGGAACTTGCGCTGGACTACGTCTTGGGCAAGGGCCAGGTCAACGCGCCGCACGCCCTGCTTGTCCGGCTCGGCCGACGCCACGGATAGTTCCAGCACCGTGAGGGCGGCGCGGGCATCGCCCTGCGAGACCATGGTCAGGTAGTCGAGAGCGTCTTCGGCCACCCTGGGCTTGAGTGAGGCAAGACCTTGCTCTGAAGCCATCGCGCGGAGCATCACCGCCTTGACCTCGTCCGGCCCGAGCTGATTGAGCACGTAGACCCGGCAGCGCGAAAGCAGGGGCGCGATGACCTCGAACGAAGGGTTCTCGGTGGTGGCGCCGATGAGGATGATGCCGCCCGACTCGACGTGGGGCAGGAAGGCATCCTGCTGGGCCTTGTTGAACCGGTGAATCTCGTCCACGAAGAGGATCGTACGGCGGCTGTGCATGGCCCGCTCAAACTCGGCCCGCCTCATGATTTCACGGACTTCGGCGACCGAGGACGTCACGGCCGAGAGCTGGATGAAGATGGCTTTGGTGTAGTGGGCAATCGCCAGGGCGAGCGTCGTCTTGCCGGAGCCGGGCGGGCCCCAGAGAATCATCGAGTGGAGTTCGCCCTTCTCAATCGTCCGGCGCAGGGGCTTGTCCGCGGCGAGCAGGTGGCCCTGCCCGACGATTTCATCGAGCGTGACCGGGCGCATTCGCTCGGCCAGCGGAGAGGCGAGAAGCGAGTTACGAGTTACGGGTTCCGAGTTACGGGTTACGGGTTGCGAGTTACGAGAGTCGAGTGACGGGTCGGGAACCGGGCGTGCGGGTCTTTTTGGCACGATTGTATTATAGGCGGGTTCAAGGAAAAGAGAAGACCCGGCGTGAGCCGGGTCTTCTCAACGAACGTAGCCGCCTCTCGAGTGGCCACTGATGACTCGCGGGCATAGCCCGCAGGCCAATGTTATTCGCAATATTGTTTCGGGAACTCGGTCAGACCCAACCACCAACTGCATAATAAGCATATCAGGAATCGTGCAGAAGTCAAGGAATGCGGACGGCCCGGGAACCGAAACGGGCACAAAGACACCAAGTGCTCGGACAATCGCCACTCGACAATCGTCAATCGGAACTGGGATGAACCGCCAAGAACGCCAAGAGGCGAAGGGGAAAAGGGGAAATGACGAAGTGGAAGTCGGGATGCCTGGATCGGCCCCGGACCTGCAAACTGCAAACTGGGAACTGGTCACTCGCGCGCAAGCGCGGGCTATCCACAGATTTCGCAGATTACATAGCGATTCTCCTTCTGGCTGCCGGTTTCGAGTCCAGGCGCGGTCGCAGTCCGAAACTCGTAACTCGTAACCCGCAACTCGTAGCTCCGTTTCGCCGTTTGGGATTTAGGATTTGGGATTTGAGATTTCCCGCTCCGAGCGGGCGTTGTGTCTCTCGAAGTATCTCTCGGTGTTCGTCTCGACGTATGCTGGATTGTGTCGCGCGTCGCGTCGGCACGCGCGTCGGCACCTGCGTCTGCGCCTGAATAGCGACCTGTGTCGTGACCTGTATCGCGAGCCGCACGCGGCGCTGAACCGCGCGTTGCTCAGCAAGCCGTTCCAGAAGCCGTTCTTGTCGTCATTCCGCTCGTTGCATGACTTCTGGAATCCGTCGTTGTTGGGCTTGGTGAATCCCGCGCCGTATCGCAAGACCCAGCCCACGGGGCAGTCCCTGGGCCGCCCACTCCACGGGAGAATTGTGGTTCCGCCCGCCCGTGGACACTACATATAGATTCCCGGCTACCCGCGTCTGCGCGGCGCGCACGCGGCGCGTGCGCCTTGACTCAGCACGTCCTACCGGCATCCTCTGCCCGTGACCGCGTCCAAAGATTCCGGCTTCCTGACACCGGTCGAGCACCTTGACCGGGCAATCATCGAGATCCGTGGCAGGCGCGTCATCCTCGGCCATGCCCTTGCCGCGGCATACGGCGTGACGACCGGACGCCTGAACGAGCAGGTCAAGAGAAACATCAGGCGCTTCCCACCGGACTTCGTGTTCCAACTCACAAAGCAGGAGTATGATAACTTGAAGTCGCAAATTGCGACTTCAAGTTGGGGCGGTGCTCGACGCGCCCGGCCGTACGCTTTCACCGAACACGGGGCGGTCATGGCCGCAAGCGTACTGAACTCTGACCGGGCCGTAGAAGTCAGTGTCTTCGTAGTCCGGGCCTTCGTTCGGATGAGCCAGGTCCTGGCCAGTCACCGCCAGCTCGCCATCAAACTCGCTGAACTCGAGCGCAAACTGGCCGCGCACGACAAGAACTTCCAGGTTGTCTTTGCCACCATCAAACAACTCATGCAGCCGCCCGAGCCCAAGAAGAAGCGCATCGGCTTCATCACGGACGACGACCGGTCCGGGCAGACCGGTTCGAGCTCAGACTTCATCGCCCACGATCGCCCGGCCCGCCAGCGCCGCAGAAACTGATCGTCGGCAACTCGCTGTCCGCCGTGGCTTCCGACTCTGGACCTCTGCATTCTGACCGCCAACTCGTAACCCGCAACTCGCAACTCGTGGGCGGCAAGCTCAAGCTCCCGGTTTGAATCACTGTAGAATTGAAGCTTGTTTGGGATTTGTGATTTGGAGTTTGGGATTTCCCGCGCCTCCCGGGCGTAACCCGTAACTTGCCTCGTGTCACCCGTAACATGGCGCAGAACATGATAAGAATTGTTATCAATTTGTCTCATGGCTCCCAAACCGGCTAACGCACTCATCACTCATCACTTATCGTTTATCGCTCTTTTCGGAGGCCGTCCCCTAGACCCTTGGGGGAGCCCCAGCCCCCAAAACAGTCCTCACTCCAGTGCCCGCAACAGCCGCTGCAACAGCGCCCGGAACAGCGGCCGCAACAGCATCTGCAACAGCGCTCGCTCCAGCCCCATTTCCAGTCCTCGCAACAGCCGCCGCAACAGCGCCCGGAACGGCATCTGCTCCAGCGCCGGCAACAGCGCCTTGAACAGCACCCGGTCCAGGTCTCGCAACAGCCACCGCTCCAGCCCTTGTTCCAGCGCCCGCAACAGCGCCCGCAACAGCGCCTGCTCCAGCCCCCGCAACAGCGCACGCTCCAGCCACCGCAACACGCCAACCAACAGCCACCGCTCCAGCCCCCGCTCCGGCACCTGCACCAACAAAACCTCCAGCCGCCGCACCGGCTATCTCGCCGGCACGCGCTCCGACTGTCGCAGTAATTCCAAAACGGTCATCCGTTCCGTCTTGACTTCGGCCCGCCCGAGCACTAAGCTGACGGGCGATGGCGCGCGATCAGAAGGACTCCAAACAGCCCGAGTCGGGCGAATTCAGGTTTGAGGTCGACAGCGGACTCCTTCTCCAACTCGGTGAGGAGCTGGTCAGCAAGCCGTGGGTTGCCCTAGCAGAACTGGTCAAGAACGCGTACGATGCCGATGCCACCTACGCAATCGTCATATTCAAGAACGTCATGAGACCCGGCGGCGAGATAACAATCATCGACGAGGGCAGTGGCATACCGTTTGACCGACTCCAGGAAACTTGGATGAGAATCGCCACGACCGACAAGCGGCTTCATCCCGTGTCACCGCGGTACAACCGTCCGCGGGCTGGTGCCAAGGGCATAGGTAGGTTTGCCGCGCGGAGGCTTGCGAAGAAGCTCGAACTCGAGTCGGTGGTCGAGACCGGCCGCGACAAACCACGCCAGAAGACAACTGTCCACTTCGATTGGGATGCATTCAAACCGGGCATGGACGTGCAAGCCGTACCGGTAACATACGAGCGCACGGAAGTCGGTCCCGAAGTGGCGACCGGCCTCACACTGAAGCTAACAGAGGTAAGAGACGCCTGGACCAAGGACTCAATGAGGGAACTGCAGCGGCACGTCCTGTACGTGGTGAACCCCCTCTTCGGCCCGGTTGCCGTCCACCCCGAGGGACAGAAGGCCGACCCGGGATTCTCTGTGCAGTTCGACGCGCCCGAGTTCCCTGAGGTCACGGGTGGGCTTGATGAGGAGTTTCTGAAGACGGCGCTCGCTGTGCTGGATGGCAAGGTTGACTCGGACGGGGTAGCCACCTACCACGTCAGGTTCAGGCGAAGCGTCGACGAAGACAAACCCGTGGAGTTCACTTGGGCGCCCGACAAAAACAGGTATCCGAAGGCCGCACGGAGCAGTTTCGCCGCACATTACTTCCCGTACGTATCGGAGTATTACGAGGGCACGAGCTTCGGTCTGGTCGAGGCAAAGGAACTCGGGCGCGAACATGGCGGCATGTCCATTCGGCTCGACCGATTCAGAATTCCCCCTTACGGGGACAAGAATGACGACTGGCTGCGCCTAGACGAGGATGTAGCTCGACGACTCAGCAGTACGCCGGAAAAAGACCTTGCTCTTCTCGCCGATGGTCTTGGTCTTGTGCGACCCATGCTCTCACTACCGGGCAACATGCAGTTGTTCGGCCAAGTTCAGCTCTCGCGAGAGCTGCATCCGCAGTTCCAGATCTCGGCGGACCGCGAAGGGCTTGTCGAGAACGACGCCTTCGAGGAACTGAGGCAGTTTGTGCGAAGGGGCGTTGACTGGCTCACGGTGCAGTATGCTCGTTGGAGTGCGGACCGTCGTGCCCTGCGGCGCGTACAGCGGCGGGTCAAAAAGCAGTCGCCCACGCAGCTCCTTGAGACCACCAAGATCAGCCTGTTGGCTTTGGGCGAGAAAGTCGGAATCGAGAAAACGCGCGAGGCCCTGCACCTCATCGACGCCGCCTCCGAGGCCATGACCGAACAAGAGCAGGAACGGATTGGCGAGCTCCAGATGCTCCGCGTCTTGGCCTCCACGGGCACGATGATAAGTGTCATAGACCACCAGTTGCTGGCGGTGCTCACCGGCTTGCGAGCGAAGACCAACAGGCTCGGCAGGCTTGTGAGCCGTCTGCCAGCTCAGCACCGACCGGAACTCGAGAAGGAGTTGGCCAACCTCGGGAAGTGGATTGACGACGCGCGGCAGCTTGCAGACCTGCTCGGTATGATGGCCGGCAAGACGGCCAGAACGAGGCGTCTCCCGCACAACGTCCGGGAGGTCGTCCGAGACTTCTTGTCCGCCTTCGAGTCTTACGCCAAGGAATATGGGATCGTGCTTCAGAACGGCGTCCCGTCGGAGTTGGTCAGTCCACCGATGTACAGGTGCGAACTCGGAGCAATCCTGTTGAACCTTCTTACGAACGCCCTGAAGGCAGTACTTGAGTCCAGCAAACGCGAGGTCTACGTGACGGGCCAGATGCTGCGGAACAACATGGTCCTTCGGGTGTCCGATTCGGGTAAGGGCGCAGACCCATCGAAGTGGGAGGATTACTTTAGACCGTTCGTCAGCGAGAGCGAGCCCAACGTCGAACTCGGCACCGGCACGGGCATGGGGCTCAAGATAATCCGAGACTTGGTTGAGCTGTATGGCGGCGAGGCGAGATTCGTCGAACCAGAGGGCACTTGGAACACGTCGGTGGAAGTGAGGATTCCGTATGAAACGTAGGCCGAGTAGCACAGCAGTCAAGGCAGTTCTAATCGAGGATTCGCAGCCGGACTTGGATGACGTCCGCATAGAGTTGGAGGCGGCCGGACAGCTTGCGGTTGTGGGAATCATCTACAAGGGCCTATTCGAGACTATCCGCCAGGTGACTGCGGCCAAGCCGGACGTCATTCTTGTTGACTTCAGGCTCGTGAAGGGAAAGCATCCTCAGAACGTGGAGCCAACTCAGGGCAGCACGTTAGCAGCGCTGTTCAAGGAGAAAGCTAGGATGCCGGATACCCCGGTGTTCCTTGTGTCTGAGGGCTCGCTCTCTCAGAAAGACCCTCTGCTCCACATCAAGGCTGAGCCCCGCTTCTTCGATGATCTACTCATAAAGGGCGAGATACAGAAAGACCCCAGGGCTGCAGTCGAGAGGATACGTGCCGTTGTCGCTGGGTACGGTAGACTATCCAGCGTGAGCAAGCGGACGCGGAAGACGCTCATGGACCTGCTGGGCGCTGGCGAGGCGGAACTCGATTCACTCATGAAATCGGAGCCTCCTGCGGCACTCGCTACAGGCGACGCTTGGGATGTGACCGAGGTCGCACAGTGGATTCGTCACACGCTGATGGGATACCCAGGCGTGCTGTATGACGACTTGACGGCGGCCTGTTTCCTCGGCTTGTCTCTCGACTCGTTCAGGTCGAAGAACATCGCGGGCTTCTTCGAGGAAGCCAGTTACACTGGGCCTTTCTGCGAGGAAGAGGCTCGTTGGTGGAAAGCCCGGCTGCTCGCTAAGGCGACCTCGTACTTGACGGACGCAGGTGAGGCCGGGCCGCCAATGGCCTTCGGGCAGACGTGGCGAAGGAAGCGCCGCTTGAGAATCACCCTGTCGCGATGCAATTCCTCTGGCGAAGAGCCGGCGGACTGCGTATGCTGCCTGCTGCGCGAGGCGGTGAGGCGCGAGTACTCCCTTCCGTACGTTCCCGACGGGCGGCCCGCGGTGATGGACGAAGCGCGCGTATCATTCAAAGCCATCAGGCAGCCACACCGCGACTTCGACCCGGGCTTGGTCGCTGCGGACGCCCGCCCGTTGGTCAGGGGCATCCAAAAACAGACCAAGTGACTGCATACACCCGCAAACTGATCTCGGCAGAACTAGAAGTCATCAAGGGACGACTCGCAGGAGTGCTGGATAGTTCAGCTTCAGCTGTCTTGGACTCCTGCGCGCGTCAGGTCGACGAATCCAAAGGAGGGAAAGATACGTGGGGATTCAAGATCGGCTTGGACCGGCCGCTGCTGTTCAGGCAAACCAGCATCAAGTCCAACAAAGACGCGAAGTTCGAGATGACAGTCGATGTCGCAGGCATCGTCCGAGCGCCGTCCGGCTACGACAGAGCCAAGGGACAGAGTATTGTGGTTAGGGTCTGGACAGCGGACAAGGACATCTACTATGACGAGCAATTGGATTCCCTGGAGCTATCCGACCGTGTTGCCTTGTTTGGTCGAGGAAGGGTCATACACAGGTTCCACTTCGACATCGCCAGCGGCAAATCTGAGCCCCCGTGGCATCTGCATTTCGGGGGCGGAGCCCGCGAACCCCATGAGCTCTTTAGGTTCCCGGAACAGTTGGGCCTGCCTAGGTTCCTGCACCACCCCATGGGTTTGATCCAGACATGCGAGTTCGTCCTCTACCACTTCTTCCCAAGCGAGTACAGCGATATCGCAAGGGATCCTTCCTGGCAACACTGTCTGCATCAGTCCGAGAAGGCGTACATGGCAACCTATGTCGCCCGCGTCGCCCTCCTCTCCAAGCAGTGGTCCGACAAAGTGAGTTACCACCAGCACTGCTGCTCGACTGCCTGACCATGGCCGTCTCCACCCGCGTCAAGCGCACCGGCACTTACTACACTCCTCCGCCAGTCGCCGACTCACTCTGCGCGTGGGCCATCCGTGGCATGTACGATCGAGTACTTGACCCCAGCTTCGGCGGGTGCGCGTTTCTGGAGGCCGCCGCCGAGAGGCTCGTCGCGCTAGGTGCCCGGATGCCAGCCGAGAACCTGTTCGGGTTCGACACGGACAGGCGGGCGCTGAAGCCGCTGGCGCGCTTGCTGAATGGAGACTCGGCCAGCAACAGGTTCATGGTCCCATGTGACTTCTTGGCGTCGGTCCCTGGAAGTAGCGAGTGCCCGCTGGTTGACGTCGTGGTCGGCAATCCGCCCTACGTTCGCCATCACCTCTTGAAGGGCGCACGCCGCAGCGTGGCCCGCGACGCGGCACTGTCGAGCGGCCACGACCTGTCGGAGAAGTCGAGCTACTGGGGCTACTTCGTGCTGCACGCGGTCCGTTGCCTCAAACCAGGTGGTAGATTGGCGTTCGTGTTGCCGATGTCTCTGCTCACGACTGACTATGCCGATACGGTGCGAGCCGTGCTGTTTCAAGGATTCGGCAGAACCAGAGTCATCATTATGGACCAGAGGCTTTTCGAGGGAGCGGAAGAGCGGTCAGTCGTCATCCTCGCCGATGGCTGGTCGACCCCCAATGAAGGTGTTTCCATAGAGCGCGCACGAGATGCTCAGGCGCTGTCCGCCGCTGTAACAGAAGTCCCGGCTAAGTGGAACGGTCACGCCTTGCTCGACAACAGGAATTCGTGGCGTCGAGAGCTTGTCGCCGAGGACGCGTCGCAGTTGATGGAGCAAGTCCGCGCCAAGCCGCAGGTACGTTTACTTGGTGACATTGCAGACATCTCCCTCGGTGTGGTAACCGGAGCCAACGACTACTTTGTCCGCCCTTCGAGTCACATGCGTGAGTCAAACGCGCTCCCCAGGCAGAGGTATAGGATTCTGTCCGGGGTCCGGGGCGTAGGAGGCCTTGTTGCTGACCGCCAGACCTTCGAGGCACGGCGGCGCAAGGGTGAACCATGCGAGCTTCTTCTACTGAGGAAGGGCGACGAAAGGACAGGGGTTCGAGGCTACCTCCAATCCACGGCTGCAGAGCGCGCGAAGACTGCCTACAAGTGCAGGGCACGCGAGCCCTGGTTCGTCCTAGGCCCGCAGGTGCCGCCGTCCGCGTTCTTGACCCCGCTGTCGGGACCGTATCCTCGGCTCATCCTGAACGGCTGGCGCTTGGACTGCACGAACACGCTCTACAGGGTCAACTGGAACCCGCCGATGACCACGACACAGGCGCAACTCGTGGCCTTGTCCGTTGTGAGCAGCCTTGGCTCGCTCAGCGCAGAGCTGGCTGGCCGGGTCTACGCGGGAGGAGCACTGAAACTGGAGCCCCGCGATGCTCGCAAAGTCCACGTTGTTGTCAACGACGCGCCGACCAAGGATTTGAGTCTGTGCTTCGTGCA
>CAIVTL010000119.1 GCA_903908785.1 Caldifarciminota bacterium
CAGCCGGGTACCCGATAAACGTGACCGAGTTGCCGCGGTTGGCGGTGTAGACGCCGGAACCGTCAGGCAGGCAGGCCGTTCCATATGGTATGTTGCCGACCCCGACCGTCGCGACAACTGTGTTATCGGACGTGCGGATGATGTCCACGCAGTTGGCGTCACGATTCGTCACGTAGACGTAGCGTCCGTTGGGCAATGCGCAGAGGCCGCACGCCCGGCCGGACGAGATCGCGACCCTGGCCACGACGGTGTTGTCCGACGTGCGAATTACCATTACCGGTGCGTCGGATTCATACCGGCTGACGTAGAGGTAGTCGCCGCCCGAGAGAACGGTGAGGCGATGGACGCCCGTGCCGGCATCAATTGTCCCGACGACCGTGTTGTCCGAAGTGCGGATAACATACACCAGGTTGGAGTAGGTGCAGGTTACGTAGACGAACCTGCCGTCGGGCAGGGCGACGATGCCGCGGGGTTCGTTGCCGACCGGGATGTTGGCCACGACCGAGAAGTCCGAGGCGCGGATGACCGCCACTTCGTTGGTGGGGCTGTCCATCGAGACGTAGAGGTACTCGCCGTTCGGCAGGCAGACGACGCCATGCGGGTTCCCGAGCAGGTCGACGCTGTCATCGACCACGTTGTCGGTAGTCCGGAGGGAGTACAGGCGGTTCGCAACGTTGGTGTTGTATTCGTCGAAGCTCCCGATGTAGACGTGCTGCCCGTCCGGGCTGCAGGCGACGTGCGTGGGGCCGCACTGCATGCGCAGCGTTTCGATGAGCGCGTTGTCCGACGTCCTGATGACGTAGACCGCGTTGTCCCATTCTCCGGTGACGTAGGCCCGACCCGTGCCGCGCGGGCAGACCAGGTTCTGGGGATGGCCGTCCGTTGTCGCTATGGTTGCGCGGACGGTCGCCGGGTAGGTGTCGGGCCGGGACGTCGAGATGGCGATGCCGGACGGCCGGCCCCAGTCACTCTCTGGTCCAAACCATCCCTTCGCCTGTGCGCTTACCTCGAAGCGACCCGGTTCAGCCCAGGCATGGGCCATCAGCACCGGCAGGCCGCTGGGCGTGTACTCCGACCACTCGGACGTGTCTCCGTCGCCCCAGGCGAAGCGATAGGCGACGAGGTCCGGCAGGCGGGAGGACGTTACGGCCGCGAATTCGTAGCGCTCTCCGACGAAGCCGCTCGACGGGCCCCGCGGCGGTTCCGGCGGAAGCGGGGGCAGCGGGTGACAGCCGGCCATCGCGGCCAGTACGGCCGCGAGCAGCGCCGGCATAATCAGGCATCTCATCTCAACTCCTTCTGACCCGGCAACCCATGGCCGGGTCCTCGTTGGTTTGATTCTGACCACGAAGTCACTGTTGGTGTGAGCCGGGTGCTTGTCCGAGAAGTCGGGAACTCCCTGACCCACGTTGAGGACGGTGGGGGTGGGGCGCATGTGCGCCCAAGGTCATGTCGGGGCATTGAGCCTAAATCCATTGTCTCTGACACTGCTATTCTCGGCCATTTGCGGCCGGTGTCAAGTCCGCGTTCCTGCCGGGCACACCAGTCGGAAGGGGCGGCAAAGGCCGCCCCTTCCGCTAGTCTACCGGTGCCTGTCTTACGGCGTCCTGATGTCGCCGCTGGCGTTGTCGTGGATGTTGTTTTCCGCGCGCAGCGTAGCGGGGTCAGGGTACACGGCTCCGTCGAGCCAGATGCCATAGGCGGCGCTGTAGGCAATCTCGCAGTGCTGGACTACGGGAAGGGCCTCGCCGGTAATCAGGAGGTTGCCTTCATTGCTCACGCCGCCGGCATACAGGATGTTGCACCACGTCAGCTTGCTCTGGGCGGCGAGCGGACCCATCGCCAGCCAGAGGAATCGCCAGTCCCCGGCTTGCGGGGTTGACGACGCGCTGGTGAACGTAATCGGATTCAGACTGTCGCCTTCCGCGATGAGCGTAGCGTCGACGGTGTAACCCACCGTCATGCTGGAACCAATCCCGAACTTGATGGTCGTTCCCTTCTCAATCGTCAGCACCGGGCTGGCGTCGCCCCCGAGTCCCACGTCGGTGCCGTCATAGACAAGGTAGGGCACGCTCTGCTTGAGCCAGGTGCCGGTGCTCTCGACCTCGCGGCCGTGGATTACGATGTAGTCGAACCCGTTGCCGGTCAGCACGTTGCCGGTTCCGAGGTGGCGGACGTTGTTGGCGTAGGCGTCCATCGGGTACTGCGCGCAACTGGTGATGATGTTACCGGTGAAGTCCTTCACCCAGCCGTCGTGGTCTATCGTGCTGATTCCGTTTCCGGCGCTGTTCCGGATGGTGCAATGGTCGACGCTGACCGCCGAGTACCAGGTGGGCGAGATGGCGCCGCCGTCGGCGTAGCCGCCGTAATCGAAGACGCAGTAGCTTAAGTGGCTGGTCGGGCGGTCCGCGTTGGCGAAGCGGATGCCATACCAGTCGCCCGGCTGGGGCGACGCGGCATTGGAGGTGAAGGTAATCAGCGAATCCGGCTTGCCGACCGCAATCAACTCGGCCGTGGTCGTGTTGCCGATGAGCAGTCCGACGTCGGTCCCGGTGTAGAACTTCACCAGGCAGCCCGGCATGATGGTCAGTCTCGCGCCGTTCGCAACGGCGATGCCCTGCGTTACGTAGTGCGGATTGCCGGAGGGATACCAGGTCTCATCGGCCGCGATGTCATGGTCGTGAATCGTGCCGACAGTTGTCCGGCGCACGTAGACGGTGATGGTCTGTTCGGCCATATTTTCGGCCGCGTCATAGGCTTTGGCCTTGATGGTGTGCCCCAGCGATTCGCTGGACGCGTCCCAGGTGTAGCGGAAGGTATCGGCGTCGGCGGCGCTGTCGGCGCCTTTCATGGCGTTGTCCACGTAGAACTCGACCCGGGACACCGCCTTGTTGTCGGTCGCGTGCACGGTGATTGCGACGTTGCCCTGGGTCAGGGTATCGCCCTCACTCGGCATGGTGATGACTACGGTCGGGGCGGTCGTATCGGCCGTATCGCAGCCGAGGAACATCGCCAGGCCGGCGATGACGACGACCGCCAGTACTGTGCTGGTCTTGGTCCGCATCTCGCTTCTCCTTTCCGGTCTACGGTCTTTGTTGGCCTCCGCCTTTCGCACAAACGCCCGGGCTCCCGGACGCGGGCGGCAGGCGGTGAACTCGGTCTCGGGTCTTCCCAAGGACGCTGCCCGTGTTTCTCAATTCTGTCGTGTCCGGCTCCGGCTCACGGCATTGGGGTCGCGTCCACTATCGCGGCGCGATTCTAGTCACCCTCGGGCGAGTTGTCAACCTTGCGCGGGCGGCTACGGGGCGAGGGAGAGGCCAACGCGGTAGTAGGTATTCCACCGCCGGGCGATGAAGCGGAGCTCGTGCTCGCTGTCGAAAACGATGCGGGTCAGGGTGTCGTGGTAGGAACCCACCTTCTCGCCGTCGACCACGGCATACCACTTGTCCCGTTCTTTGGTCCAGCAGGCCCAGTGTTTGCCCTCCGGGCTGACGACCAGGTCTTTCACCGATGCCAACCGGGGACTGAAGGTCTTGTCCACGACAACCCGCCATGCGCCGAGTCCGAAGGCGGCGTAGGCCACTTGCTTGCCGTCCGGAGCGAACGTGAGACAGGCTATGCTGTCGTACTCGGCGACCTGCGTGCTGTCGAGGACGAGCAGGGTACCGCCCAGCGGCTTAGCGTCGGTGTAGGCGAGGTGTTTGCCGTCAGGACTCCACACCAGGTCAGTGACTTCGCCGGTCGGGTAGATATCATAGGTGGAGTACGGCCGCCGGACCGTGATACTCCACAGGCCATGGTAGAGCAGTGCGTACGCAAGCGAACGGCCGACCGAATCGTACGCCGGCCCGACCACGGCGTCGCAGTGGCCGACCAGTTTCCCGTCAAGTATGAAAGCCTGCTCGCCCGTCGTGGCTTCACAGGAGAGATGTTTCGCGTCCGGACTGAACCGCAGGCTCCGGGAGTCGATTTCGGTGTAAGGTCCGTTCAGGCCGTCCTCGGTCGCCACATAGTAGAGACCCTGGTTGCGGGCGACGAAGGCGTAGCGCCCGCCCTCGCGGCTCAGGACCAGCGAGCCGCCCATCACCGTGTCGCGGGGGCGGCGGTACGAACCATTGATTACTACGGTGAGGTCCTCGCCCTGGGGTTGAGCGATGAACCCAAACTGGCTGCCGTGCCGGTCGATGGCCAGGTCACTGACTCCTTCGTATCGCTCCTTCAGTTCGTTGTCCAGCATCACGGTCGGGCCGGGCGGCGTCGGCGCAGGCCAGTCGGACATCACGATGCCCGCGAGGTGTTCGCCGTCCTCACTGAATAAAACAGTAGAGACTCCTCGACACAGGGGACTCCGTGCCCCGTCCAACACGACACATTCCCTCGAGTCGACGTCCTCTTTCCACGCCAGGTGTCTTGCGTCACTGCTGGCCAGGAAGTCGGAGGCGGCGGTGGTGCCGACCTGGTAGATGGGGACTTCTCGTACTTTCGGCCCGGGTTCTCCGGCGGTCAGAAAGCAGGGGAGGAGCAGGGCCAGAAACCGTCGGCTCATCTCAGGGGGAGGACCGGGGATGCTCGGTCACGTCATAGACCGCTCGGCTTGGCAGGATTCCGTTCGAGTGCATGGTGTCTCCGCCGGTGATTCTCGGCCATTTCCGGCCGGCTGTCAACTCCGCGCAGTGGTTGCGGGCGGCCGGCTACCGTTTCCGGCTTGCCTGCCGAGCCTCGTTCTCAGCCACGCGTGCTTTAACCATTCTGGTTACAAGCGCTGCCGGAAGTGGTTTGTCTGCCGGGAAGCGGATGGTGCCCTTACTCGTGTTGTCGTAGCGCTTAAGTTCGGTCGCGAACCGGCGCATCACGGTCGTGCTCGCAGGGAAGAAGCTGCAGTGGTCCTTGAACGCGGCGTAATACACGAGCGGGCCCTGGTGCTTGAACGCCGGCATCCCGTAGCTTAGGCCTTCGGTGGCTGCGGGCGCGGCGGCCCTTATTGTCCGGTGGAGTTGCTTGAGTGCTGCCCGCGCATCCTTGGGAACCGAAGCGAGGTAGGCGGCGACCGTCTCCGGTCGCGCGCTCTTCCTGCCACCGTTCCCCGCTGTCTTCCTTACCGCTCCGTCTCCGTTCCGCCGGGTTCCCTAGAACTCGTAGGTGATGGCGTTGTTGGCTTCCGAAATCAGGCCGTTGTCGAGCATCACGTTGATGATGCGGTCGACCTCTTGCTGGTGAATCTTCTTCTGGAACATAGCGGAGATGCACTGGGACAGCGTCTTGCGTTTGCGTGGTCGGGCCCGTTTCTCCGACTTGCCGAGCACCTCCACGACGCGCCGGAGTTTCGGCTCCTCAGTCGTGGCGGGCGCGGCCGCAACCTTGTGGTGGATTTCCGCCAGGCTGTTGATGCGCTTGCACTTCAGGCCGTTGTCATTCAAGTATCGCAGCAGCGGGTCGAATCCTTTGTCCTTCGACAGCACGGTGCACTCCGGCCGGGGCGATTTCTCCAGCTCGCGCCCGAGTTGACAGGCGATGAAGAAGTCGAGGGCGTTGCTGCCGTTGCCGGTTATCTTCTGCCATTCGACGCGGCTGCCGAGCTTTTGCGCCTTGATTACCAGGTCGAAGGGGACGTTCTTCTGGTCCGCGCCGACGAAGATGATGACTCGGAAGCTGTCGTCCAGCCCGGCCAGTTCGACCTGTTGCACATTCTCGTAGTCAACGAGCAGGAGTTTCGTTCTATCTTGTGTACTCACAATAGTCCTTCACATTCAGTAAGTCTGCTGAGTCTTCTCGGCACTCGTCCCGAGGATCGGTTGTTAGTCGGACTGAGTTCATCCCGGGCGCGCCTCTGCCTGGGATTCTCGGTCAAGTCGTGGCAATTGTCAACTCCGGGAGGAAACTACGGGCCACATAGCACCTGCCTATGCCCCGTGGCTGCCACCGTCCGACCGGGCCGGATTGATGCGGTTTACTTTCCTTGGTTCGGGGTCGCTCGTCCCGTGGTGTCCGTCGTATCGGGCTTTGCTGCCGGGGTCACCGGCGATGAATCGGGCCTGACCGGCCGCGGTTGGTAGCCGGGTCAGCCACCGCCGGTGCCGCCGCCGGCACAAGAGAACCCGGCGAACGCAACGAAAGTCAGTGCAAGCAGAATGCTCTTTTTCATATCACGTTAGACTCGGTGCATGAGCGAGCGATGCTCGACGACCGCGGGAGAGCGGTGCCGGAGCCGACGCGAGAGAGGGAAGCAGAGAGAAAGGAACCGCATGAACTTGAACCGGCCCTCGCCTTCACTTGGCCAGGCCGAAGAGCTCCATCTTCTGCTCGACGAGTTCCCGGACCGCATCCCGGGCCCGGCCCAGGTAATGGCGCGGGTCGAAATCCTTGGGTTGTTCACTGAAAACGTGCCTGACCTCGGCGGCGAATGCCAACCGCAGGTCGGTGTCGACGTTCACCTTACTGACGCCCATCGCGATGGCCCGTACCAGGTCTGGTTCCGGCACGCCGCGCGCCCCCTTCACGTCCAGGCCGTATCGCTCGCACTTGTCGAGCAGATTCTGCGGGACCGATGAAGCACCGTGCAGGACCAGCGGGAGCCCGCCGGTGGCCTCTCTGACTTTCCCCAGCCGGTCGAAGTCGAGCTTCGGCTCGCCCTTGAACTTGAACGCGCCGTGGGCGGTGCCGATGGCCGGGGCCAGCGAGTCGATGCCGGTCTCGGCCACGAAACGGGCCGCTTCCGCCGGGTCAACAAACAGCGCTTCCCGCTCCGCGACAACGACGCCGTCTTCCCGGCCGACCAGGCGGCCCAGCTCGGCTTCCACCGAGACGCCGGCCGCGTGCGCCATCTGTACGACGGCGCGGGTCTGCCGGAGGTTCTCCTCGAACGGCAGGCTCGAGGCATCGATCATCACCGACGTGTAGCCGGCCTCGACGCAGCGCCGGATGAGTGCCAGGTCTTTGCCATGGTCGAGGTGAAGGCACAGCGGGACCTTCGTGGTTTCCGCGGTGGCCCGTGTCATCGCGACGATGGACTCGAGGCCCGCGTACTCGATGGCGCTTTCGCTGGTGGCGAGGAACGCCGGTGTCTGCCGGGCATCGGCGGCCGCCACAATCGCCTGCAGGAATTCGAGGTTGCTGAAGTTGAATGCGCCGACGGCGCGGCCCCCGGCGCCGGCCGCAGCGAGAAGGTCCCGGCCGGAGACGAGGCTCATAGCTTGATCTCCTCAACGGCGACCTGCGGGAGGATGACGTCGATGTCGGCGCGGCGGCACAACCCGGTGCCCGCGTTCAGGGTTGCGGCCGAGCCGGCAGCGACCGCCCGGCGGAGTGCATCGGCGGGCGCCTCTCCGACGGCCAGGCCGTGCACGAACCCGGCCACCGAGCAGTCTCCGGCGCCGACAGTGCCTTTCACCGCCTGCTTTGGCGGCCGCGCGTGGAGGATTTGGCGTCGGGTCACCATCACGATTCCGTCCGGGCCCGCGGACGCAAGTACAGTCTCGACCCGGTCCAGAAGGGTCGTGCAGTACTCGGCGACCGCTCGGACGTCCGTGAATACCTGGCCGGCGAGCTCGGCAAGCTCGAAGCGGTTGGGCTTGATTATGGCCGGGCGGGCGTGGATGCCCTGACGCAACGCATCGCCGGCGGTGTCGAGCACCACCCGCGCACCCCGTTCGTTGCCGATGGTGATTATGCGGCAATAGACCTCGGGCGTCAGCCCGGGAGGCACCGAGCCGGAGATGACAAGAAAGCTCATGTCCGGCAGTTTCTCCAGCACGTCGAGAAAGTCCATCAACTCGGAGGGCTCCACTTCCGGGCCGCGGGCCAGCAGCGCGGTTTCGGTACCGCTCGGTTCGTCCTGGATGATGATGTTGGTGCGGGTCTCGTTGGCGATGCGGGTGAACCGGCAGGCGACGCCGGCCAGCAGCAGCCGGCCTTCAAGCTCCTTGCCGCCGAATCCGCCCACGAGCCCGAGCGCGACGCTGTCGCTGCCCATTTCGCGGAGGGCCCGCGACACGTCGATGCCTTTGCCCCCGGCGTAGCGTTCCTCGTGTCGGATGCGGGTCGTCTGTCCGGGCAGCAGCGATTCCACGTAGATTGTCCGGTCCAGAGCCGGGTTGAGCGTGACGGTATATATATCAAGTTCTTCCTCTGCCGGGCTGGTTGGGCACGGCTGTCGATTCTAGCCTGGCAGCCACGCGTGTCAATACCGGTGGGCTGAGCCGGGGGGCGCGGGCGCGGCAATGGGTAGGGATGCGGACGTCCCCCTCGGCGTTCTCGTCCACGCTCAGACCGCCCTCACCCGGTCGGCTTCGCGAGCAGGTCGGGCATTCGCTGTGCCGGTTGTCGTTGACGCCGGCCACAGGCCGTGGACGGCGGCCGCGAGCGGTCAGCAGACGTCGAATCCCAAGGTCGATGAGTGGGCGTCGAGCCAGGCGAGGAGCTCGGAGACGCGGGCGGTAGCGAGGCCGATGCAGGTATCGGCCGCGCCGTAGTAGACGTGCAGAGTGTCGCGGTCCGGGCCGATGGTGGTGCCGCACGGAAAGACGACGTCACCGACGTCGCCCTGGTGTTCGTAGCTCTCGCGCGGGCCGAGGACCCACTCGTCGCCGCGGAGCAGGACGCGGCCGGGGTCAGCGGAGTCGAGCAGGGCCAGGCCCAGTCGGTAGAGGCAGCCGGCCGCGGTCTGGCGCATGCCGTGGTAGAGCATCAGCCAGCCCCGGTCGGTTTCGATGAGCGGTGGGCCGAGACCAATCTTGTTTGCATCCCACCAGGCGCCGCGGCGGGCGCCGAGCAGGAGCCGATGCCGGCCCCAGTGAACCAGGTTGGGTGATTCGGCGAGCCAGATGTCGGAGCCGAGCCCGGTGCGGGGCCGGTGG
>CAIVTL010000120.1 GCA_903908785.1 Caldifarciminota bacterium
TCCGACAATCTGCAATCTGCAATCTGAAATCTGAAATCAACCGGTTCACTTCATCTCCTTCTGCACTTCGGCCGCGGCCGCATCCAGCGCCTGCTGCGCGGACGCCTCGCCCCGCATCACCCGTTCCAGTGCATCGGTCAACGTTCTTCGGCCTTTGAACCACGCCTCACTCCTCGGCTCGAACGACATGTAGTCAAGCTGGGCCAGCGCATCACCGAGTCCCGGCGTCTCGCTCACCAGCTTCGCGTAGCCCGCCTCTCTGAGCGAGCTCTTGCGCGCCGGGACGTAGAAGGTCAACTCGGCCCACCTTGCCTGCTGCGGCGGGCTGGTGAACCACTTCACGAACCGCCAGCACGCCGCAACCTGCTCCGGCGTACCGGTCCGGAAGATGCCGATGTTTGTCCCGAACGAGAGCACGTTCGGCGTGCCCCAGGTCGGAACCGCGGCAATCCCGACCGGGAAAGTCATGTTCTTCTTCATGAACGTCCACGAGACACTCGTGCCCCAGATGCAGGCAATCTTTCCTGCGAGGAAATCGTTCTGCGGGTCGTACCCGGTTCCGTAGACCGCGCTCGAGTCCTTGGCCACGAGGTCGTGCATGAACTCGGCCGCCTTCACTCCGGGCGGGTCGTTGAATGTCGCCTTGCCCCCGGCCTCGTTGATGAAATCCCCGCCCAACTGACGCAGCATGCAGCCGAACATCCACTCGTTCACGCCGCCCGAAGTGCCCCAAGTCCCCTTCTGCCGATTGGTCAGCTTCTTCACCATTACCCTGAACTCATCCCACGTCTTCGGGAATGTCTTGTACCCTGCATCATCAAGCATCTTGATGTTGTAGAAGAAAACCGGCACCGACTTGTTGCCGGGCAGCGTCACGACCTTCCCGTCCCACGAATTGTCGGCAAGGAAGGACAGGTAGAAATCAGCCAGTTCAGCTTGGGCCAACCCGTCCGGCCCGCTTATCAGCGAGTCAACCGGCACCAGCTTGTTCAATTGGTAGAACTGGGTCGTCCACGACTCGTACATCTGGGCCATGTTCGGAGGCGCGTTCACCTGCACCGCGCCCATCAGCTTCTGGGACAGCGTCGAGTAGTCGCTCATCGAGACCGCATCCACCTTGATGCCCGGATTGGCTCGCTCGAACCCGGCAATCATCGAGTCCAGCGCGTCGCCCAGCGGCCCGCCCATCCCGTGCCAGAAAGTGATCGTCGTCTGCTTGCCCGACGCCGCGGCCTTGCCGCCGGACCCGCCGCAGCCGAAAATAACCGCCGCGACCAGCGCGGCACAAATCAATCGTGATGTCGTGGAAGTCACCCGGCCATTCTAGCCGCACTCACTCGGGAGTCAAACCAATCTCCGTACCCCTGCTGGCTGAACTTCGCCGGGCTCCCGCCTTTGACCCCTTCACTCTGATACCTGCTCGACTGGCCACGCATTTGTCATTCTGAGCGTAGCGAAGAATCTTCGGGACCGAAGACCCTTCGATTTCTCTCAGAGCTTGCCCTGAGCCTGTCGAAGGGGCGACACCCGGTGTCGTCTGCCCTCTGACTTCGCCCGTCCCCTGTTCCCTATCTCGTGTACCTGCCCATCAGGCTCGCCTTTGCGAGGACGTGCCCTTGCATCCTCTCTAGCAGTTGGTCCGCGGTTGTGGTCTGGTCGAGCATCCAGTTCATGTTGAGAGCGTACAAGTCGAAATAGTAGCGGTGCGTGCCCGTCGGCGGCTTCGGCCCATCGTACCCGACCTTGCCGAAGCTGTTCATGCCCTGCCCCCCGCCGAACCGCAGCGCGGCCGCATGCCCGAGTCCTTCGGGCAACTGCCTCACGCTGTCATAGATGCCAAACACGACCCAGTGATAGAACGTACCTCCCGGCGCATCCGGGTCTCGGCAAATCAGGACGAAACTGCTCGTGCCCTCGGGCACCTGGGCCCATTCCAGGTCCGGCGATACGTTCTCTCCGTACCCGCTGTACTTCAACGGAATCGACTCGCCATCCTTGAACGCGGTACTGACCAGCAGCATGCCGGTCTTCATGGCCTTATCGGTCGTCTCTGCCTTGCCGCCCTTCTGCGGCGCGGCGCAGGCAAGTATCAACGCACATACAAACGCGGTCAGTATAGTGTGATTCATGACACCACCTCCTGATTCAGACTAAGTCGGCCCCGCGCCTTTGTCAACACAGGCAGCAGGCGGCCGCGAGAACCTGGCGCGGCCCAGATAGCCGCAACCAGACCAAAATGAGCCACGAAACCACGAAAGACACGAAACGAAACAGAGGACGTCCGCTAATGACCAATGACACAGATTTGAGTTTGGGATTTGGGACTTGTGATTTGGGATTTCCCGCTCCGAGCGGGCGTTGTGTCTCTCGAAGTACCTCTCGCTGTTGGTCTGGGCGTATACTGAACTGTGTCGCGCCTTGCGTCAGCACGTGCGTCGGCACTCGTATCTCAACCTCAACCTCAACCTGAACCTCTGGCCGTATCCGGTGCCGAACCACGCGCTGTTCGAGAAGCGGTTCCAGAAGTCGTTCCAGAAGCCGGTCGCGTCGTCGTTCGACTTGTCTATCGGCTTCAAGTAACGGTAGTTGAAGGGTCTGACGTACCTCGCGGCGGAACGGCAGACCCTACCCCCGGGGCAGTCCGTGGGCCGCCCACTCCCCGACAGAATTGTGGTTGCGCAGTGACGAGCTACTGCATGTGGTGGACGGGCATTGCGCCCGGACACTCATCGATAGCCAAGGCCAGTGTGGTTCTGCCCCGTGCTTCTGGTCATAGTTCGCTTCAGTGCTCGTTTCGAGCCTCAACCTCAACCTTAACCTCAACCTTGCCTGAAGGTCTGCCCCGTGGCGCTCCGCCCGGCACTCGCATCGGGATTGCGGCGTTCACTTCGGCCCTGACTTCAGCATGGAGCCGCGAATTCGGCCCGATACTGACCGTGCAACTGATGTCGCGACTGAAAGCGTAAGTGAAGGTGCGACTGAAGGCGCAAGTGAAAGCGCGAGTCACGGCGCAGTTGGCTGCCGAACTCGACCCCGAACTGGCTGCGGCGCTGATGGCGCGGTTGAGTGCACCCCTGTGTGCGGTGTTGACTTCGGCGTTCTTCCCCGCGTTGGGTCCGGCCTTCTTCCCGGTGCTGAAGTCCGAGCTAAGTCCTTGATTGACGGCCACATTGACGGCCGTGTTATATTCGGCGTTGAATGCCGCAGTCACCCCCGGATTGACCCCGCTGTTGCCAGTGCAAGTGCCAGCCTGAGCCCCAGACCGCAGGCCGCCGGTTGGGGCTGTCATCATTCAGGTCGGCGAGATTCCATGTTACGTTCTGCCATTGAGAATGCCCTAATACCGGTGAAGGCCAAGTGGACCGGCTACCGGCTCCACGACCTCTGGAGTCCTAACGGTTGAAACCCCGGCCGTGAGGCCGGAAAGGAGTCTTATCATGTCCGACGTAACACGCCGAATCTCGCGCTGGAAGGCGAAGTACTCGCCCGAAATAGCAGCGCAGACCACTGCCCGCATCTATACCGACATGACCGCCCGGTACGAAGCATCGATAGTGGCGCTCAACTCGATGGAACTCGATACCAAGCAGGTGCTGAGCGCCTCAGGCATCGACACGATGTTCATCGTCTTCTACCTCGACTTTGCCCGGCAGATCTTCCGCCTCTCGCACGGCCGGACCATTTCCGGCCCGACGCTGGCGAAAGAAGCCCAGGTGCTCTTGGAGAAGTGGCAGAATCGCGGCCTCCGGCCCGACGTCCTCGCCGCCATCCGCACCGACGTCTTCAACGTCCCCGCGCCAGCGCCGTAATAGAGGACCGCTATCGGCTTGGTCAGGAGCCGCAGGCTGTGGGCCGAGAGCTGTCGGCTATAGGCTGTCAGCCGTCGGCCAATCCGCCCGCGCGTCAGGAATCTCCTATGGCCCCGAGGATTCCATGCGTGTGGCACGCTAGCCCTAGGGGCTACCGAACAAGCGATTGAGTCGGTCGTTCTCGGCCTTCTGCCTCGCAGCCGCTTGTGTCAAACGCTGCTCTTCCTGTGTCAATGCGGGTTCAAGTAGTTCCCGGTGGTCACATAGTTCTTTCCACGCCCATTCCTGAATGTTATACGCGAAGTGCAACCCCCTGTCGCTTACTCCCGATACACGCATGATGACCATGTTTCGCTCTAGACCTTGAATGACGCCGTCCGAGCAGTCCAGCTTCGCGCTCTTCGTGCCCCGAGCAAGGTAGGGCGCGAGCACTTGCTTCTCCTCAAGCGTGAGCTGCTCGAGGTAGGCCTTGCCGAGCCTAAGCAGCCGATTCGCGCGCCTGCATTTGGATAGCCACCGCCACGCACTCGTCGCTATGTGAGACATGACAAGTGCGGTCCCTACGAGCGCAACGAGTCCCACCCACATTCTGTACCTTGATACAAAAGAGTCGACACCGAACTTGGCCAGTATTGGTGGCGGCAGCAATAGTAGAGCGAACGCAACGATGACTATCGGGAGTACGTACCTCGGGTGCAGCCGGATCCACTTGCTGATGTCGCCTAGTGTCATGGCTCCATAGCTCTAGCCACTTCAACGTTGGGTCGTCGCGTCGCCGGACACGTCTCGGTCATGGTCGGATTCTAGGACTCGCGGGCGTGCGTGTCAAATGGGCGGGCGGAATTGGGAGGGGCCCCGAAGCTCCGACCGGTCAACTGAGCGTCACTTGGGGGCTCGCGGCGTCGTGCGTCGACGGCGGGGACGGGTTCCGTGCGCAAGCGAGTTCGCGTAGTGAGCCTTCCATGCTTCTTCAAGAGCTGCCGAGTCGTCTCCTGCGGCGTCTCCACTCCCCGGAAGCGTTCCGCCCGCTGGTTCGCACGGCCTGCCAACTGAGTGATTGATGATATCGTCCGCGTCTCGTACGAAGTACTTGATGCAATCTAGCGCGTCCTCGACAGACTTTGCGGAGATTCTTCGCAGGTGTCCGGCTTTCGTGACGTCACCGCTGTGTGCGATCTCATGTCGTCTTCGCACTGCCGCCTCAACGTTCAGGATGAGGCGGCTTCTGTGTGATTTGGCTTGGGCA
>CAIVTL010000121.1 GCA_903908785.1 Caldifarciminota bacterium
CCGCTTCAGCCCGCCATAGACGATTGACCCCGCCCGGTCGGCTCCGGCCTTCGCGTCCTTCACCTTGCCCTGCCCGCGCGCGACGTTCACCAGCACGAACAACACCAGCACCAGCAGCACGACCCCGACCGCCGCCATCCTCGCAAGTCCGCTCATGCCCGCTCCGCTTTCATCCTTCCGCCTTCATCCTTCATCCTTCCGTGCAGTTTCCCTCTCGCCAGCGACGCGAACACGCCGCCGAGGCAGAGCAGTGCGAAGATGCCGAACGCGACCCTCATACTCGCAAGCAGCGCGCCCGCCTGCGCCGGTCCCAGTTCGACCCGGCCCACGAACAGCGCCAGCAAGAGCATCGCGATGCCCATTGAGAACATCTGGCCCACCATCCGCATGGTTGCGACCGTGCCCGCCGCGATGCCATAGCAGCGGCGCTCGACGCAACCCATGATGGCGTTCACGTTCGGCGACGAGAACAACCCGAACCCGGCCCCAATCAGGACCAGGCCCGCGACTATCACGCCGACCGGCGTTGCGCTGCCCAGAAACGCCAGCCACACCAGGCCCGCGACCGTCAGACCCATACCGATTGAGGCGACGATGCGCGGCTCGACCTTGTCCGAGAGCCGGCCCGCGAGTGGCGACACCACGGCCTGCACTGCCGGCGCTGCAACCAGCACGAAACCGGCCGAACTCACGCTCAGCCCGCGCGTGAACTGCAGGTACAAGCTGAGCAGGAAACCGACTGCCGACGTCGCGCTGTAGTTCACCAGCGCGGCGATATTGGAAAGCGCGAACACCTGGTTCCCGCTGAACAGGCTGATGTCGAGCACCGGGCTCTTGATGCGCCGCTCCAGCACGACGAACCCGGCGAGCCCCACAAGCCCGACCCCGACCAGCACTCCGCCGGACGCTGCCGGGAGCAACGTGAAGCCGTACATCAGGCAAAACAACGCAACACCGTACAGCACCGTGCCGGCGATGTCAAACCGCTCCCCTTGCGCCTCGAACCACTCCCCCTCCAGTTTCCACACTACCACTGCCACAATGGCAATGCCCAGCGGCACGCCGGCCCAGAATATCGACCGCCAGCCCAGCGCCTGCGTCATCACGCCGCCCAGCGTCGGCCCGAGCGACAGACCGATGTACACCGTGGCCACGTTTATGCCCAGCGCCTGCCCGCGCATCTGCGGCGGGAACACCGAGGTCAGAATCGCGGTGCCGGTCCCGAACATCATCGCCCCGCCCAGCCCCTGCACCACCCGCGCGACAATCAGGTTTGTGGTAGATACTGCCAGCGCCGACGCAATCGAGCCCAGCGTGAACACCACCACGCCCCACGTGAACACGCGCTTCCGGCCGCGCATATCGGCCAGCCGGCCCAGCGGCACCAGCCCAATCGCCGCGGCCAGAATGTAGGAAGTGGCGACCCAGCCCAAAGCAATCGCGTTCATCTTGAACTCGCCGCCGATACGCGGCAGCGCCACGTTCACGGCCGAACCCATGAACGGCGTCAGAAACGCGGCCATGGTCGTGGCCACCAGCGCGTATCTTCGATTCGAGGCTTCCGGCGTCAAGGCTCAGATTCTAGCCGACGGCCGGACTCGGGACAACGAATGCGTCCGGCCGCAGCTAATCTGAAATCTGGAACCAGAAATGGGTTGGCTGGCCACTCGCGCCCTGCGGGCGCGACTAACTCCTAACTGCTCTCTGCTAACTCGCTGCCAAAGGCAGCGTTGCGTCAGGAATCAGCTACTGTGTCACCGAGGCGTTCCCGGCCAGTCGGAACTCGGTCTGTCTCTACTCCGTCTTCTGGACAACCGGCACAACCACTAATCCCTGTTCGCCGCGTACCACCTGCCAGGAATCGTGTTCCTTCAGCCTGCCACTTAGAATCAGCCCGCTCAAAGGGGCTTGCATGAGGAAGGGGTCAAGGGGTCCAGGATTCGAGGATTCGAGTGGCCGGCACTGGACCCCTTGAATCCTGGAATCCTTGAATCCTCTCCTCGCAGTTCCTCTGAAATCACCTCCAGCATCGGCCGCAGGATTCTTCTCGCGTCCTCCTCACTCAGCGGCCGAAAGACAATCTGCTCGTCAACCCGGTTGATGAACTCGGCCCGGAACCGCGCCTTGACCTCATGCTGCACCGCCGTCCTCGATTCAGCCTTATCCTGGAAGCCGACATTGAACTGCTTGCCGGCCTGGATGTTGGAAGTCAAGACGAAGATGGCGTTTCTTGCGTCCGCGGTCCTGCCCTTGGCATCGGTGACGCGGCCCTCATCGAACACCTGCAGGAACAGGTCAAACACCCTCGGATGAGCC
>CAIVTL010000122.1 GCA_903908785.1 Caldifarciminota bacterium
CTCGCCCGCTGCATCGCCATGGTGATTGTCTGGAACGACCTTGCCTGCGGTGACAGCGAGTATGCGGCCGGGCTCGTCGCCTTCAACTCCATCTTCCAGGTCCTGTTCTACTCGCTCTTCGCTTACGTCTTCATCACGCTGCTCCCGCCGCTCTTCGGCCTCGCCGGCCGCACGGTCCATATCTCAATCGGCGAGGTGGCCAAGAGCGTCTTCATCTACCTCGGCATTCCATTCCTTGCCGGCATGCTCACGCGCTTCGTCTTCCTGAAACTCAAGGGCCGCGAGTGGTACGAGACACGGTTCGTGCCCCGCATCAGTCCGGTCACGCTCATCGCCCTGCTCTTCACCATCATCGTCATGTTCTCGCTCAAAGGCGCCTACATCGTCCGGATTCCGCTCGACGTCCTGCGCATCGCCGTGCCCCTGCTCATCTACTTCGTGGTCATGTTTGTCGTGTCGTTCCTGTTGAGCCGCCGCGCTCACGCCAGCTATGCCCAAAGCTGCACGCTCTCATTCACCGCTGCCTCCAACAACTTCGAGCTGGCCATCGCCGTGGCGGTCGCGGTATTCGGCATCAACTCAGGTGTAGCCTTTGCCGCGGTCATCGGCCCGCTGGTCGAAGTCCCGGTGATGATTGCGCTCGTCAATCTCGCCTTCTGGTTCCGCAGACGGCTGTTCCGGCCCGACCCGCCCGGCGCGTCCTGAGCGCTGACTGCTGACCGCGCTTCGCTGGCCGCCGACGGACGCGCTCCTGCGACCTCCGGCTTGACAGCGGGCGGTCCCGGCCTAGAATCCCGTCCAGTGAAAGCCCCCCCTCCGGCCGCAGCGCCGGATGCGGAATTCGCTGTGTGCTGCAACCCTCAATCTGAGCGCCGGCAACCATCGCGCCACCGCACCCCGGCTTTGACGGGACACCGAAAACAGTCAGCGTCCCCGCCAAGCCAGGAGTTGCTCGCCGCTGCGCAATCGGTCATGAACATCGAAGTCACGGGCACACAAACCCGCCTGAGGAGCAATAATGAAACGCCTACTTCTGTTCCTTCTCTGTTCTGCCGTCCTGCTCGTGGCCGCATGCGGCTTGCGCATCCGGGTAGCTCTGGCTCAACCCAGCAGCGACTCGCTGGTGGCCGCGATGCTCAAGGCCCATCAACTTGAGGGTCGCGTGGTCCTGGTCGAGTTCGGCATGATCGGCTGCCAGTTGAGCGGCAGCGGCCTGGACTCGATGGCCGAATGGCAGCGCCGAAATGCCATCCGCGGCCTCGCCTTCCTGCGGCTCGAGCCCACGCCGGACAAACAGACCTTCGACAGTTATTACGCGGCAGAGTCGCTCGGGTTCCCGGTCGTCCGCGACACGGCGCTGGTCCTTGCCAACGCCCTCGGCACGACCGTGTATCCGCGCTTTGTGCTGCTCGACAAGTTCGGCCGGGTACGTTATCGCGGCAGTCAGCCCTCGGCGAAAGACCTTGCCGATTGGACAGGCAAGCTCAACGCTGAGAAGGCTGATGCCGGCCCAGGCGCACCGCAGTTCGGCGCGGTCGAACTCGACGTTCCCGCGCTGCTGGCCGAGACCATGCTGCCGGCTCTGGACGGAACGGCAAAGTCGCTTCGCGACTACCGAGGTAGAAACGGGCTGCTGTTCGTTTTCGTAGACACCTACTGCCCGTTCTCGGCCGCGGCCGCGAAAGAGATTCCGTTTGTCGCCGAGGCCCTGAACAGGCGTGACGTGCCGACGATACTCGTGAACATCGGCGACCCGGAAACCAGAGTAAAGGACTTCTACAGCGCCGGTATCGCCGGGGCGACCATTGTCTTCGATACCGGCAAGACCGAGCAGGACCGCTGGAACATCCAGTTCGTCCCGACCGCGGTGCTCGTGGACGCGGACGGCAATCTCCTTTACAGGGGCTCGCCGGTCTGGGACCGTGTGACCGGGAAAGTCGCGGCTGAGCTGCACCTTCCCGCGGACTCGGTTAAGGCTGGAGTCCCGGGCTCGTCCAAGGGCTGAGGCAAGTAGTAGGCCGCCCGTGTGGCGGCAATTGCCTGCAACCCGCACTCCTGAGCACCGGGTCGAAGAGCGACCAAGCAGAACTGGGTCATCGGCCCGCTGGTCGAAGTCCCGGTGATGATTGGGCTGGTTAACGTCGCCTTCTGGTTCCGCAAGCGCCTCTTCGGCGCGGTCGCCGCGGCGTGACCGTCGTCGGCGTCCTGATTCAAGTGCCGGTGATACTCCTCCTCGTCTGCAACTGCCTCCGCACTCGTGACTCGTTTCCGACGCGGGCCGCCAGACGCACCTGACCCCTTCCCTGCCTTGACCTTGATGCTCTGCCCGGCTATATTGGAGTGTATCTGAACGCAGGAGAACCTATGAGTACAGTAAAAGAAGAGGCGAGAGAACTGATCGACGGCCTGCCAGAGCAGGCCACGTGGGACGACCTGATGTACACGTTCTACATCAGAAAGAAGGTTGACGCAGGACTGAAGGCCGCTGAGCAGGGAGACGTCGTCTCGCACGAGGAAGTCAAGCAGCGGTTCCTCAACCGGTGAGAATCGCCTGGGCCGGACCAGCGACCCGGGACCTAAGCAGCATTCGGGCCTTCATCGCGCAGGATTCCGAGTATTACGCGGACCGCTTCATCGGCCGAATCGTCGGCGCGGTGGAAAGCCTCGCAACGTTTCCTGAGATGGGACGTGTAGTTCCCGAGACCAACGCGCCGGGTATCCGCGAACTTCTCTTCCACAATTACCGAATCATCTATCGTCTGGAGACCGACCGCGTGCTTGTCATCGCCGTTGCCCACGCCGCACGCGACCTGACGCGACAGACGCCAAAACCCTGGGACGTTCTCTGAGGAGGTTCCCCCTGCCCGCGACAATCAAGCCGTCTGACACTACCGCCGCTCCTTGACCTCGGACCGCACGTTCCGGGCCCACGGCGTCAAGGTCGTCTGGTAGCGCCTCGCGGGCGCGTCTATCCTCCCCGGGAGTCCGGGCCGCGCTCCTCGGCATCCGCATCTGCCTCAAGACCCGCAACTGGTTCCCGGCCCCGACCTGAACTCTGCCCGCTCCGCCGCGCCTAAGGCTTCAGACAACCGACGGTCTGAGCGAGGAGTATAACCTGGTCCGGCCGCAGCTTGAGCGCCGGGCCGAGGTTCTCGCGGTCAACCATGGCGCGCACGACGTTACCGAGTTGCTCAGAAGCACAATAGAGACCGACGTTCTGCGCGATAGCGCCGACGGCAATGCGGCTCCAGTTCAGCTTCTCCTCGACCGGGATTGCCGGCCCCGGACCGGGCCTCGGCTTGTACCGCGCCGGGTCGGCAACGTAGACCAGGTTGACCGGGGCCGATGTGACGAACTCCTGCCTGCCCGCCATCTTCCGAAGGTCGCCGGCCGCGACCGGCAATAGCCGCCCGCCGGGCGCGTCGTACATGAATGCCCCGACCGGAAGGATGACGAAGATGTCGACCAATTGTTGGTTCACGGCCGCGGGCGCGGTCCGCTTGCCATCGTCCCGGTTCACACCATTGGCGGCCCAGAGCAGTTCGGACAACTGGCGTAGCGTGAGCGGCCGGGTATCGTACTCGCGAACCGACCGCCGCTCCTTAAGCGCCTGCATCAACGGCGCGGGCCGGCCGAGGTCGGGCGGGACCAACTTGATGGTATCAAACGGCAGGTTGCCGGTCGTCAACGCAGCCTCCGCCGGC
>CAIVTL010000123.1 GCA_903908785.1 Caldifarciminota bacterium
AATACTTGCCCACGGCCTGACGCCACCAGGTGTAGGCGTCGCCAAAGATCTCAATACCGGAGAAGAGTCGGGCGAACTGGGCGCATTGCCATCCGTTGGAGACGCTTTCGGCCCGCGCCGTGGCGGGCGCGACCGTCGCTGACATCAGCCCGGTGCTCCGGAGCAGCTTCGGGCTCGGCTACCGCCGGGGCGTAGTCGCAGTAGCGGTCAAGGCCGGCGGCATCGGCGAGACCATCGGCATGGCGCCCGGGGACGTGGTTCTCATGGCGCAGGGCAAAACGGTCAACTCTGCGCCGGCGTTCGCCCGGCTCTACACGCGCCTTGCCGGAACCATCGACATCGTAATTGACCGTGGAGGCGAGCAGATACGGCTGCTCTACAGGCTAAAATGACAACACGCTACGAGACTCCGGAAATGGCCGCGCTCTGGAACGAGGACGCGAAGTTCCGTTCGTGGCTGCTGGTTGAGAAGACCGTCGCCGCGGTGCAGGCCGAACTCGGCATCATCCCGAAGCCGGCGGCCCGCGCCATCCAGCGCGCCACGTTCAGAATCAAGGAGATTGACGAGTTCGAGAAAGTCACCAACCACGACGTCATCGCCTTCACCCGCAGTGTGGCGAAGTCGGTCGGGACGGCGGGCAAGTATGTCCACTACGGGCTCACATCCTACGACGTCGTGGACACCGCGCTCTCGCTCCGCTGCATCTCCGCCTTCGAGATAACCGAAGCCGCGCTCGGCGGCCTGCGGCTGGAGACCGCGCGCCTCGCGCTTGAGCACAAGCACACACCGATGATGGGCCGCACCCATGGCGTCCATGCCGAACCGATAACCTTCGGCCTCAAGTGCCTGTCGTGGTTCGAGGAAACCAAACGCAACATCCGGCGCCTGGCCGCAACCGCCGATGAAATGCGCTATGGCAAGATATCGGGCGTGGTCGGCGGTTATACGCAACTCGGGCCCGACGTCGAGGCCCGAGTCCTCAGCCGTCTAAACCTCAAGCCTGAACCGGTCTCCACCCAGGTGATTCCGCGCGACCGCCACGCCGCGATGCTCAGCGCGCTGGCGCTGGTTGCCACCGGCCTTGAGCGCATCGCCACCGAAATCCGCAACCTCCAGCGTACGGAAATCAGCGAACTGGCCGAACCCTTCTCCAAGGGACAGCGCGGCTCCTCGGCCATGCCCCACAAAAAGAACCCGATAACCTGCGAGCGTATCACCAGCCTTGCCCGGCTGGTTCGCGCCTACGCGCAGGTCGCGCTGGACAACATCTGCCTCTGGCACGAACGCGACCTGTCCAACTCGGCCAACGAGCGCATCATCATCCCCGAGGCATTCACCCTCACCCACTACATGATTCGCAAGCTGACCGGCGTGCTGGCTGGGCTGGTCGTGCGGCCGGACCGGATGCTTCAGAACCTCGAATCCTCGGGCCAGACGTTCTTCTCACAGGCGGTAATGCTCGAACTCGTCCACGCCGGAATGGACAAGGACCGCGCCTACAAGCTGGTGCAGGAACTTGCCTTCACATGTCAGATTGAGGGAAGCTCGCTACCCGAGCTGTGCGAGGCCAATCCTGAGATCGCGAAGCTCCTCGACCGTCGCGCCCTCGGCCGAGCGTTCGACCTGAAACGCCTCCTGCGCAACATTGACGCCGTGTACCGCCGCGTCGGTCTTTCGGCTCCCGTCCGCAAATCGGCAATCGGCAATCGTAAATCGTAAATCCTTGGACTTCTCCTTCACTGAAGACCAGGTCCTCGTCGCGAGGCTCGCCCGCGAGTTCGCCAATCGCGAGGCAGCCGCAACCATCAAAGAGTGCGACGAGACTGCCTGCTTCGACCGCACCTTCCTAACCAAGATAGCCGAGGCCGGCCTGCTCGGCCTCTCGATTCCGCAGCGCTACAGCGGCACCGGCAACGACTACGTCGCACTGGGCCTCGCCTGCGAGGAACTGGAGTACGTTGACACTTCGCTCCGAGTCATCATGTCAGTGCACGTCGGCCTCAACAGCCTGACCCTGCTCACATGGGGCACCGAAGAACAGAAGCAGCGCTGGCTGGTGCCACAGGCGAGGGGCACGAAGGTCGCCACGTTCGCCATGACCGAACCTTCGGCGGGCAGTGACGTGGCCGGAATCCAGACCCACGCCCGCAAGGACGGCAATGACTACGTCCTGACCGGCGAGAAGATGTGGATTTCGCTGGCCGACGTCGCCGACCACTTCATCATCCTGGCCTGGACCGACCCGGCGAAGCAGCAGGCACGCGACCATACCGGCCTCTCTTGCTTCATCGTCGAGCGCGGGATGAGCGGTCTGACAACCGCCTCCATTCACGGCAAGCTCGGGGTGCGCGCCGGAAACACCGGCTCGATTGCGCTCGATGAAGTCCGCATTCCCGAAGCCAACCGGCTCGGACTCGACGGTGAAGGATTCAAGATTGCCATGTCCGCGCTGGACCAAGGACGCTACACGGTCGCAGCCGGCTCAACCGGGCTCATCCGCGCCTGCCTTGATGCGTCGGTGGAGTACGCCCAGACCCTCACGACCTTCGGCAAGCCCATCGCCGAGCACCAACTGGTCAAAGAGATGATTGCCGAGATGGCCGGTGACTACGAAGCCTGCCGTCTGCTGTGGCTCAAGGCCGGCTGGCTCAAGAACGAAGGCAGGCGCAACACCCGCGAGACTTCGGTCGCCAAGCTCTACGGCTGCGCTGCGGCCGAGAAGGCCGCCTCGAACGCGGTCCAGATTCACGGCGCCTATGGCTTCTCCAGTGAGTACAACGTCGAGCGTTTCTACCGCAACGCCAAAGGCGCACAGATTTACGAAGGCTCCCGCGAGATTCACAAACTTCTGCAGGCCGACTACGCGCTCGGGCTGCGCACCGACAAGCCACTCCGCTGCACCTTGCCAAAACCTGAGTAGAGAGGAAACACCATGCCTGTCATCTTCATGAAGTCCGGCGGAACGGTAACCTGTACCGGCTACACTATCAAGGACGGCGTCGTCAAAGCCATGGACTGCCAGCTCGAAGGGACAACGTTGATTCCCGAAGATAAGTCCAAACCGGCCGAGTTCGCGGTTTCACTCGCCAATGTCCTCTACATACTTCCCGGCAAGCTGTAGCGTCTTTCGGCAGTCAGACAGGTCAGACACGTCCGACCAGTCCGACCCGGGGAAGCTCTGATGGAACGTGTCCTTGTCCGCAAAGTCTCTGACCTGAACGCCGCGGTCGCCGAGGCGCTCGACTTCCTTGGCTATGACTTCGCCGGCAAGCGCGTCTGGGTCAAACCCAACCTGCTCAGCCCGCATCCGCCTGAGCACAGCGTCACAACCGACCCCGAGATAATCCGCAACGTGGTGCGCGGGCTCAGGGCGCGCGGTGCCAAGGACATCTGGGTTGCCGACAACCCGGGCGGCGGGCTGCAGCGCAACGTCTCGAGCTACATCGCGCCGACCGGCGCGGTCGAAGCGAGCGAGGGCTGCTTCCGCAGCATCTCGGAAACCCCCGTCACCATCCCGACAAAGTCACGCTTCGTCTCGGAGTTCAGGGTCTCCCGCATCGTTACTGAGGTCGACATAGTTCTGAGCCTGCCGGTCTTCAAGACCCACGCGCTCACGCTTCTCACCGGCGCAATCAAGAACCTGTTCGGCATCATCCCGGGCGCCCAGAAATCATACCTTCATACCGTAGTGAAGAGCTCGGACGAATTCGCGGAGCTGCTGGTCGACATCTACCAGGCCGTGCCGGTGCCGGTCCTGACCGTGATGGACGGGTTGCGCGGGATGGACGGCCAGAACGGCCCGAGCGGCGGCCGCGTGCTCGGGCTCGGCACGATTCTCGCCGCCCGCAACCCGGTCGCGCTCGACTCGGTCATGGCGATGATGACCGGCGTGAGACCCACCGCGATTCCCACCACCCGCATTGCCGCCGAGCGCGGACTCGGCCCGGCCGACCCGGCCGAAATCGATGTCACCGGCGACTTCGCGGTGATACCAGGATTCAAACTGCCCTCGACCCGCGTCGCCGCGATGGCATCCGGCATCGCCGGATCATTCGTCTACCGAATGATCCAGCGTCGTCCGCTGTGCGACAAGAAAATCTGCACCCGCTGCCGCCGTTGCGCCGACAACTGCCCGGCCACGGCCATCACAATGTCACCGTACCCGGTCATCGACCGGCGCAAATGCATAATGTGCTACTGCTGTGCTGAACTGTGCCCGGAAAAGGCGATGACCGTGCCCGGCCCCATGCGTGGTCTGATTCAGAATATCACCGGACGGTAGCAGCGCGCTCAGCGCTTCCGCAACCGCTTGCGGCGCGAATCCTTCCACTCTTCGTCGTCTATCTGCTGCCGCACCTGGTGAACCCGGTCCCGCAGCTTCGCCGCTTTCTCGAACTCAAGCAGCGCCGCGGCCTGTTCCATCTCCCTCTGCAGCCGCACCAGCAGTTCAACCTTGTCCTCTTCCTCGACTCCTCCCTCGCTCCCTTCCTCCCTCTCTCCCTCTGCTTTGGCGTCCGCGACTGACGTCGTCAGCCGGACCTGGTCAATCGACTTCTCAATTGAGCGCGGCTCGATGTTGTGCGCCACGTTGTACTCCATCTGCTTCTGCCGCCGCCGGTCAATCTCCTTGAGTGCGTTCCGGATGGAACGCGTAACGATGTCCGCGTAGAGAATCACCTCGCCGCTGAGATTGCGCGCCGCCCGTCCTGAAGTCTGGATGATTGACCGCTCGTCGCGCAGGAAACCTTCCTTGTCCGCGTCGAGAATCACGACCAACGACACCTCGGGCAGGTCCAACCCCTCACGCAGCAGGTTGATGCCGACCAGCACGTCGAACTCGCCCAGCCGCAATTGCCTCAGGATATCCACGCGCTCAATCGCGCCGATTTCCGAGTGGAGATACCGCACCTTGATCCCCATCTCGGTCAGGTACTCCGCGAGGTCTTCAGCCATCCGCTTGGTCAGAGTCGTAACCAGCACCCGCTCCTTGCGCTTGACCCGCTTCCTGACCTCCGCAATCAGGTCATCAACCTGCCCTTTGGTTGGCCTGATGCTCATCTTCGGGTCAATGAGCCCGGTCGGCCTGACAATCAGCTCCGCGACCCGCCCTTGGCTCACCGTTGCCTCATACGGCCCAGGTGTGGCCGAAGTGAACACCGCCTGGTGCACCAGCATTCCGAATTCGTCGAACCGCAGCGGCCGGTTGTCCATACACGAGGGCAACCTGAAGCCGTAGTCAACCAGCGTCTGCTTGCGCACCCGGTCACCGTTGTACATGCCCTGCACCTGCGGTATGGTCGCGTGCGACTCGTCCATCACCATCAGGTAGTCGGCCGGGAAGTAGTCGAGCAGCGTGTATGGCCGCTCCCCCGCCTCCTTGCTCAGTAAGTGGCGCGAATAGTTCTCGATGCCCGGGCAGTAACCGAACTCGCGCATCATCTCCAGGTCGAACCTCGTGCGGGTCTTCAGCCGTTGGGCTTCGAGCAGCTTGCCCTGCGCCTCGAGCTCGGAAACGCGCGCCGCGAGCTCCTGCTCAATCGTCACCTCTGCGCCGGCAATCTGCTGCTCGGTCGTGATGAACTGCTTGGCCGGGTACATCACCATCCGCGGCTTCCGCTCAATCATGTCCCCGGAAACGACATCGAACACGGTCAGCCTGCCAATCTGGCCGCCGTCGAACTCCACCCGCACCCCGTAGTCCCGATGCGATGGATGGACGTCGACGACGTCGCCCCTGACCCGGAACGTTGACCGCTTCAACTCCACGTCGTTCCGCGTGTACTGGAGCTTCACCAGTTCCTCGAGCAGGTGCTCCCGGTCCATGTCCTTACCGATCTCGACCGGCAGTATCGAGTTCCGGAACTCCCACGGCTCGCCGAGGTTGTAGATGCACGAAACGGAAGCGACCACCACGACGTCTCGTCGCTCTACCAGCGCCGACGTGGCCCGCAGGCGCAGCCGCTCAATCTCCTCATTGATTGATGCGTCCTTCTCGATGTACAGGTCGTGCTCAGGCACATACGCCTCGGGCTGGTAATAGTCGTAGTACGACACGAAGTACTCGACCGCGTTCTCCGGGAAGAACCCCTTGAACTCGCCGTAGAGCTGCGCGGCCAGGGTCTTGTTGTGCGACATGATGATGGTCGGCCGGTTCAGTCGCTCGATGACATTCGCCATCGTGTACGTCTTTCCCGACCCGGTCACGCCCAGCAGCGTCGCGTACTTCTCCCCGCTGCCGATGAACTCAAGCAGCCGCTCAATCGCCTCCGGCTGGTCACCGGAAGGCTTGAACGGCGCGACCAACTTGAACCGGTCGGGGTATTCGCTCACAAGCTGATTCTAGGACTGCAAAGCCGCGGGTCAAGCCGACCGCAGCCCGCGCTACCGGATAACGACCGCCTTAAGAGATGTCGTCTGGCTGCCGACAAGACGGCAGGTGTAGACGCCTGCCGTTGCCGCGTCCGTCTGCCATCTGCATCTGCCGTCGCGGCCTGCGCTCGTCGCGTACACTGTCCTGCCTGCCGCGTCGAAAACCGTCAGCCTCGTGCCAGCTGAAGCGCCGGCGAACACGACCTCTGCGCCCTGCCTGAACACGCGTCCACTGACCTGACCCTGCCTGAGTCTTTCGGCTTCACCGCGGATGCCGGTCGCGGTGGAGCCGACCCTGAGTCCCGCGCCGAAACTCGTGACCCACAGCCCGCTCGTGTCGTACGGGTTGTAGAACACGCGCTGCGGGTGCCGGAACGGATAGCTGCTCACGAGGTCGAATGTGGGGCTGGAAGAACGCAGGTTCTCGCTGTACCACAACCCGTTCACCTCGGTAGTCAAGTACATCTCATCGGAGTCGCGCGGGCTCACGGTGCAGGAGCCGACGCGGTCGAGGTCGTTGATGCGGGTCCAGTTCTGCCCGCGGTTTGTCGTGCGGTACAGGCCGCCGAGCCCGTTCGGCGGCCCGCCCCAGCCGCTGAACACGCAGCCGTACCAGGTATTCTGCAGGCTGTCGTGCGGGTCGACCACGAGGTCCATTGTCCAATAGTCCATGCCCGCATCCGACCGGTCCTGCCACGTCTGGCCCGAGTCCGTGCTCGCGAACACGCCGGAACTGGCGGTGAAGTGCCCGCTCGAATCCATGCGGCCCGAGAACGAGGCGAGCAGCGTGCCGTCATCAAGCACGCGGATGTTGTACGGGTGTCCCTGCGTGCGTGGCGGCGCGGTAAGCTGGGTCCAGTTGGACGAAGCGCCGTTCTGCAGGTCGTTCGTCATCCAGATTCCGCCCAGCCCGCTATTATGGTTGACGACCGCGGCATACATCCGGTATGGACGGTTCGGGTCGAGCTCAATCCAGACGACCGGCTTCGCGAAGTTGTGCAACGTGCTCCAACTCGCGCCCCGGTCGGTCGAGAACTTGACGTTGCCGTTGCCCCCG